>JAMPCE010000044.1 GCA_023666335.1 bacterium | reverse complement strand
TCGCCTGACTAGCGGGAGGTCAAGGGTTCGAGCCCCTTTGCTTCCATTTTTTATTGTTTCAGCAGGCAGACAGCCTGCGCGGCAATCCCCTCGCCGCTTCCGGTAAAGCCGAGCCCCTCCTCGGTCGTGGCTTTCACGTTCACCTGCGAGACTTCGATTCCAAGCGTCCCCGCGATATTCTCCCGCATCCGGTCAATGTAAGGGCGCATCTTCGGCGCCTGCGCGATGATGGTCGCGTCGATATTTTCCACCAGAAACAGATTTTCCGTGAGAAGCGCTCCCACATGCTCCAGCAGTTTCAGGGAAGAGATGCCCTTGTAGGCGGGATCGGTATCCGGAAAATGTTTCCCGATATCCCCCAGCGCCGCCGCGCCGAGAAGCGCATCCATCACGGCATGCAACAGCACATCCGCGTCGGAATGCCCGAGAAGCCCCTTTTCATAAGGAATCTCCACGCCGCCGATGATACACTTTCTGCCGTCCGCCAGGCAGTGCACGTCATATCCTGTTCCGATCCTCATGCGCTCTCCTTTCCTGCATACACAGTCACAGATAATTGCGAAACTCAACATAATGTATAAACAATTGTGCAAATAGAATAACCATAAGCAGACCCTTGGAAAACGTTGGTACTTAGTGAGGTTTTTCACGAACTTAGTACCATTACGTTTGGAATGGAGCGCAAGCGAGTCTGTGTTGGTTATGCTATTTGTACGACTTCAACAACCATAAATGAGTTTCGCAATTATCTAATGAGCTGCAAAAGCCGATCAAGCAGAATGTCCGCCACTTCCTCTTTGGAAAGAAGCGGCAGCTCCTCCGTCCCCGCTTTCGTGAGCAGCGTCACCACATTGGTATCTGTGCCGAAACCCGCGCCGCTTCGCCGCAGATCATTTGCCACGATCATATCAACGTTCTTCTTTTCCAGTTTTGCGCGGGAGTTTTCCAGAAGATGCTCCGTCTCCATAGAAAAGCCGCATAAAATCTGGTCTTCCCGCCGATGCACGCCAAGCCACCCCAGAATATCCTCCGTCCGCTCCAGGTCGATCGACAGCTCCCCGTCTTTCTTCTTCATTTTCTCCTGCGCCACAGCCGCCGGACGGTAATCCGCCACAGCCGCCGCCTTGATGATGATATCCTGCCGGGAAGCCGCTTCCCGCACCGCCTGCGCCATATCCGCCGCCGAAATGACGGGAACGATCTGCACGCCTGCGGGAGGCGCAAGCGCCGTCTTTCCTGACACAAGTGTCACATCTGCACCGCGCCGCACCGCCGCCAGCGCGATGGCATATCCCATCTTTCCCGTGGAATGATTGCTCAGATAGCGCACCGGATCGAGCTTCTCCTTCGTGGGACCCGCCGTGACCAGCACCCGCTTTCCCACAAGATCTTTCGGGGTCAGCGCCCGCACGAGCGCTTCATACAAAACCTCCGGCTCCGGCATCTTTCCCGCTCCGGTATCTCCGCAGGCGAGATACCCATACGCAGGGTCGATCACTTCCATCCCGTACTGCCGCAGTCTCTCTATATTATCCTGCACCACAGGATTTTCATACATCCCGGTGTTCATCGCCGGTGCAAAGAGTTTCGGGCAGCGGCAGGCTAAGAGCGTCGTCGTCAGCATATCGTCTGCCAGTCCGTGCGCCGCTTTGGCGATCACATTGGCAGAAGCCGGAGCCACCAGAAACACGTCGGTCTGCTTTGCTAACGACACATGTTCCACCTGATGTTCAAAATTCCGGTCAAAGGTATCCACCAGACACTTGTTGCCTGTCAGTGTCTCAAAAGTAACGGGTGTTATGAAATTTGTGGCATTCTTTGTCATGATCACCGTCACATCCGCCTGCCGTTTCACAAGCATACTGGCGAGGGAGGCGATCTTATATGCCGCGATGCTGCCTGTCACGCCCAGAACAATGTGCTTTCCTTTGATTCCCATGATCGTTCCTTTCAAATACGAAAAACACCTATTGTTATAATAACACATGTTATTCTATGTTTTTGTGGTAGATGAGACCCAATCCTTTCAGGGTCAGTTCATTGTCGCAGACAATTCTTTCCTTACAGTAGGGCACGATGCTCTCCGCAAGACCGCCCGTCGCCACCACCGGCGCGGTGTAGCCCAATTCTTCATAGATCCGCTCGATCATGCCGTCCAGACATGCCGCCTGCCCCATCACGATGCCGCTCTTCATGCAGTCGATGGTGTTTCTGCCGATCATCTTCTTCGGCGGTTCCAGACTGATGCGCGGCAGCTGGGACGTGCGGTTTACCAGCGAATCCAGCGAGACCTTTACGCCCGGCAATATCATACCGCCGATATAATTCTTCTTATCGTCCACCACGCTGATCGTGGTTGCGGTGCCCATATCGATCATGATGATCGGCGCGCCGTAGTAGTGCAGTCCCGCCACCGCGTTTACCACCAGATCCGATCCGAGCTGCGCCGGATTATCCATCAGGATGTTTAATCCTGTTTTAACTCCCGGTCCCACCACCATAGGCGGGCGGTGGAAGAGCTTTTCCAGACTGGCTTTGATGATATTGTTCAAGGGCGGCACCACGGAAGAAATGATACTGCCCGTGATCTGCGTAAGCTCGATCCGATAGAGGTCAAAGAGCGTCTTGAACTCCACGACATATTCCAGCTCGGTCTTGGCATGGTTCGTGGAGACCCGCTCGACAAAATTGACCTTTTCGCCCTCGATACATCCGATGACGATATTGGTATTTCCGATATCGATTGCTAAAATCACAGCTGTTATCCTTCCTTTCCGCGTCGGCGCCGTCCCGTTCTGTAGCGTCTTTGTATTGTTCCCGCCTGTCGATTTTTCCGTCTATGCCCTCATCATCTTCTCGGTCTTGTCAGAGACCGTTTCACGCTTCGCGTAAAGCGGCTTCACTTTGGTCAGCGCCAGACCGACGCCCGTTACGATGATCGCCGCCACCACAGCCTCGACCACGCCGTTGAAAGCCACCACGCCCATGATCACATCGAGCACCGCGTCGCCCGCCACGCCGAGCGCCTGCGCGTAAGCATCCTTATAAAGGACAAAGATACCGCTCATCACAAAAAGCGTGTTGGTGAACGCGCCCGCAAGCCCCGCATAGGAGAGCGCGATCGTCGCCGTCTCTTTCTTTCTGCCGCCAAACGCGAGCGCCGCCATGAGCGCCACGCCCGCCGCCGCACCGATTGCCGTGCAGACGACCGTGTTTAGCGCTTCCGGGAAGAGGCGCATCAGGAACGCCCTGACGGAGATAAATAAAATAACGGATGCTATCAAATCTACAATAATCTTTCCTGCCCGGTTCTCACCTTTCACGATCCTGCGGATGAGAAGCCAGACAAAGTAAGGCGTCACGCCGACTAAAATGCGCGGCACAAAACAGATGTAGAGGCTTTTGAAGATGCCTGCTGCACCTGCCATTCTTGCAGCTAAAACCGGCGAAAATACAAACGCCGACGCCGTAGCCGGATTGATTGTGTTGTTGATCAGGCTGGTAAGTCCGAATACGAATCCTAAAAATGCACCTTTCTTCGGTCCGAGAAATAGCGCTCCCAGGATCACCGGGATATGAATGATCGTCGCGTTGATGACTACAAGCGGGATGTATCCCAGCGGTGTGAATGCCATAATCACGATTATGGCGGTGAACAGTGCCGTAAGCACAAGTTCGTAGGTCTTTTCATTTTTCATGGTACGATTCCTCCTGTTATTATTCTCTTACGAGATACAATACGGTGGTATCATAACACATTCCTGTTATTTTGACAACATCATTTTACATAACACATGTTATGTATTTGGATAAACAGACAGCCGTTGATTTCATAAGGAGCCCCTTGTAAAGCGTCAGTGCTTAATGAGGTTTTTCACGAATTTAGCACTGTTACGCTTGAAATGGAGCGCAAGCGAGGCGACGATGAAAACAACGACTGTCTGTCTTATACGCTATTTAGTAGTTCTCCGGCTTCACCTGGAAATAGGACTGCGGATGCTTACACACAGGGCAAAGCTCCGGCGCTTTCTTTCCGATCACGATGTGGCCGCAGTTCAGGCACTGCCATACGCAGTCGCCGTCTTTAGAGAATACCACGCCGTCCTCGATATTCTGGATCAGCTTGCGATACCGCTCCTCGTGCTCTTTCTCGATCTTCGCCACGCCCTCAAAGAGCAGGGCGATCTCCTCAAAGCCTTCTTTCCGCGCCTCCTCGGCAAAGCCCGCGTACATATCCGTCCACTCGTAGTTCTCGCCCTCGGCGGCGTCCCGCAGATTCTCGCGCGTCTCCGGAATCGCGCCGCCGTGCAGATACTTGAACCAGATCTTCGCGTGCTCTTTCTCGTTGGCCGCCGTCTCCTCGAAAATGTTTGCCATCTGCACATAACCGTCCTTCTTTGCCTTGGACGCATAGTAAGTATACTTGGTATAAGCCTGCGACTCTCCGGCAAATGCCGCCAATAGATTTTTTTCTGTCTGGGAACCTTTCAGATCCATAACTGCCTCCTTCTTGCCGCTCTCTGATTTCGGACGCTGTGCGCCCAACGAACGGTCTCTTCTTATATTTACTATTGCCATTTTACCCCAAACTTTTTCGTCTGTCACGAAAAAATCACACTTTACTGCCGTTCTCACTCTCCCCGCCCGACAGGCGGATAAAATGATAACTCTCCATGATCTGCATATACTTGACCACACGGGGATAGAGCGGTTCCACTTCCTCGCCAAACTCCGCTTTCTCAAGATCCGCCAGCTCCATCACCGTGCGCTTCCCGTCGATCAGCGGCCATAAGAAGCTGCCGTACTTCTCCATATGCACTTTCGTCACTTTCGGGCGCTTGAAAAACTTCTGCGCCAATCGGTTAAAGACGCCCGTATTCTCGACTTCCAGGACGACGATCCCCTCGTCGTCCCGTGTCCAGTCAAGTCCCGGCGCCCTCTCCGGAATCAGATCAAGATAATTCTGCTGCTGTTTTTGCTTTCTCTTCATTGATCCTTAACCCTTATTCTTCTTCCACAACGAGAATTTTAACAGGCACAGGATCATCACGATCATCAGCACAAGACCGCCGATGTTGCCGAGATTCACGCTTCCTGACAGATCCATGGAAATGCCGCCGACCGCAAGGAGCGCTAAGACGATGCCGACCAGCCCTTCGCCCGCGATCATGCCCGCGCAGTACAGCGTGCCGTCCGTCGCCTGACGTTCTTTCGTCTTTTCATCTACTTTCTTACGTCCATCCATAAACATGCGCACAACGCCGCCGACCATGATGCTGGCATTTAAGTAGATCGGCAGATAGAGACCGATCGCAAAGGGCATGACAGGCACCCTTAAAATCTCCAGACCGAGCGCCAGGAACACCCCGATAAATACCAGATTCCAGGGAAGATCGCCGCCCATGATCCCTTCCACGATCATCTTCATCAGCGTTGCCTGCGGTGCGGGAACTTCCGTGCCGCCGTAGCCCCATGCCGCGTTTAACAGATAGAGCACGCCGCCGATGGCAAGCCCTGCCGCGACCACGCCAATCAACTCGCCGATCTGCTGTTTCTTCGGGGTCGCGCCCAAAAGGAATCCTGTCTTCAAATCCTGTGAGGTATCGCCCGCGATCGCCGCCACGATACAGATGACGGAGCCGATGGCGATAGCGCCCATCATGCCCGTGATACCGCTGTCGCCCGTCGCCTTGATGGTGATGGTCGCGATCAGCAGGGTCGCGATCGCCATGCCGGACACCGGATTATTGGAGCTGCCGATCAAACCCACCATACGCGAGGAGACCGTCGCAAAGAAGAAACCGAATACAACGATGAGGAGCGCGCCCAGGAAATTCACGGGAATCGCAGGCACCAGCCAGATAATGACCACCATCGCCGCAATGCCCGCAAGCACGATCCCCATCGGAAGATCCTGCGCCGTCCTCGCATTGCTCGCATTTTTGCCGCCTTTCATACTCTTAATCGAATCGCGGAACGTCGTGACAATGAGCGGCAGGGACTTGATCAGGGAAATGATGCCGCCCGTCGCGATCGCGCCCGCGCCGATATACCGCACATAAGAGCCCCAGATCGCCGAGGCGCCGCCGTTTTCATACATCTGCGCGATGGTCACGCCCGCCTCCGCCGGATACATCCAGGCATCCGCGCCGAACAGGCAGATCATGGGAATGATCACCATCCAGCCGACCAGAGAACCGACAAACATATAGGAGGCGATCTTCGGTCCCACGATGTAGCCGACGCCCAGAAGCGCCGGATACACTTCCATTCCGAGTTCTCCCTTAAAGGACTTAAACTCCGCCGCGATATCCGCCGGAATGACCTTGATGCCGTCCACGATAAACTTAAAGACTGCTGCCAGTCCCATGCCGCTGAACACGGTGGACGCGTTGGAGCCGCCCTCTTCGCCCGCAAGCAGCACTTCCGCGCAGGCTGTCCCCTCCGGATAGAGCAGGGTCGCGTGTTCCCGCACGATCAGGGCGTTGCGCAGCGGGATCATGAACAGCACGCCTAAGATGCCGCCGCAGAGCGCGATCAGCGTGATCTCGACAAGCCCCGGCATATCGCAGAGCCCTTCCTCCGCCCACAGGAAAAGCGCTGGCATCGTAAAGATCGCGCCTGCCGCCAGCGATTCGCCCGCCGAGCCGATGGTCTGCACCATGTTGCTCTCCAGAATGGAGTTCTTCTTCATGATCACACGGATCACGCCCATAGAGATGACCGCCGCCGGAATGGACGCCGACACCGTCATGCCTACGCGAAGACCCAGATACGCGTTTGCCGCGCCGAACACAATCGCAAGGATGATGCCCATGATGATCGACGTCACCGTAAACTCCGCGGTGATCTTTTCCGCGGGGATATACGGCTTAAATTCTTTGTTTTCTCCCATCTTTTCTCTCTCCTTCTCTTCTCACTTCTTTCCTGAAGTTTATGTAGATAAAATTATAAATTTTTCCTTTGTTCTTGTCAATCCGTCTCATCTGTGATATAACTGACGCATACTCGACAGTCCGCAGACGCAGGTATTCTCTCTGCGCCGCTTACGGCTTTCGAGACCATAATGTGCAAGAAAACGGAGGACTCCATGAAACCGATCAAAGAAGGAAAAGTACGCGAAATTTATGACAACGGCGACAGCCTGATCATGGTCGCCACGGACCGGATCAGCTGTTTTGACGTGATCCTGAAAAATCAGGTGACAAAAAAGGGCACGGTTCTGACACAGATGTCAAAATTCTGGTTCGACATGACGGAAGATATCATTCCCAACCATATGCTCTCCGTCGATGTCAACGACATGCCCGCATTTTTCAGACAGGAAAAATTCGACGGCAACAGCATGCTCTGCAAAAAACTCAACATGCTCCCCATTGAATGTATCGTCCGCGGTTACATCACAGGCAGCGGCTGGGCAAGCTACCAAAAAGACGGCACAGTCTGCGGCATCCGGCTTCCCGAGGGGCTTCTGGAATCGGACAAACTGCCCGAACCCATCTACACCCCCTCCACCAAAGCGGAGCTCGGGGACCACGACGAAAATATCTCCTACGAACAGAGCGCCGCTTATCTGGAGGAGCGGTTCCCCGGCAAAGGCACGGAATACGCCGAAAAACTGCGGGACTACACCATCGCCCTTTACAAAAAGTGCGCCGAATATGCCCTGACACGCGGCATCATCATCGCGGACACAAAGTTTGAATTCGGTCTGGACGAAGACGGCAAGATCGTGCTGGGTGACGAGATGCTGACGCCCGACAGCTCCCGTTTCTGGCCCGCAGACGGATACGAGCCGGGACACGGCCAGCCCTCTTTCGACAAGCAGTTTGCCAGAGACTGGCTGAAAGCAAACGAGGGGCATGACTGGACGCTGCCGGACGACATCGTTACAAAGACCATTGAAAAATATCTACAGGGCTACAAACTCCTCACCGGACGCAGCCTATAAATACCGCGCCATCGTACTGAAAAGTTTATCCAGTTCCAGCGGCTTTGCCACATGATCGTTCATGCCTGCCGCCCTGGCGTCCCGGATATCCTCCGCGAAAGCGTTCGCCGTCATTGCCACAATGGGGATGCTCTCCGCATCCTCCCTCGGCAGGGCGCGAATCTCTCCCGCCGCCTCGTAGCCGTTCATCTCCGGCATCTGAATATCCATAAAGATCATCTCAAACGCACCGGGCGCGGAAGCCTTGAATTTCTCCACCGCCTCCCTGCCGTTCTCCGCCATCTCCACGGAAAGCCCCGCCATCGCAAAGATCTCCGCCGCGATCTCGCGGTTCAATTCATTGTCCTCCGCCACCAATATTCTATGACCCGCAAAGCGTTCGCCCCGCATCGCTTCCTCGGCGCTGACGTCCTTCTCCTGCTCCGCTTCGCCCTCCTGCACTTCGACAAACGGCAAAAAGACCGTGACCGTAAATTTCGTCCCTTTGTCCTGTTCGCTCTCCACCTCGATATCGCCGTCCATCAGCCGCACGATATTGCGGGTAATGGACATACCAAGCCCCGTTCCCTGCTCCTTGTTGACGCGCACATCCTCCTCGCGCTCAAACGGCTCAAAAAGTTTTTCCTGAAATGCCGGCGACATGCCGCGCCCGTTGTCCTCAAAGACAAACGCATAACAGCCGACGTTTTCTTTTCCGCACGGCTTCTCGGAGAGCGCAAACCGGATGCGCCCACCGGGCGGCGTATATTTGACGGCGTTGCTCATCATATTCATAAAGATCTGCTGCAGGCGCACACTGTCACAGCGCACATTTTTATGCGCCACATCGTCTATCTGCACCGTAAGTTCATGCCGCTTTTCCCGCACGGAGGGACCGATCATCTCCAAAAATCCCTCTGTCAGCCGCAGGATATTCACATCCTCCAGCGTCAGCGTAAACTTTCCCGCCTCGATCTTGCTCATATCCAGCACTTCGTTGATCAGGCCCAGCAGATAATGGCTGGACATGCCGATCTTTGTCAGGCAGCTTTCCAGTTTTTCCCGGTCGTCCAGATGGTTCTTTGCAATGGTGGTCATGCCGATGATGGCATTCATGGGCGTGCGGATGTCATGGCTCATGCGGGAAAGGAAATCCGTCTTTGCCTGATTCGCGCTGGTAGCCGCCGCATAGGCTGCCTGCAGCGCTTCGTTCGCCTCTTCCAGTTTCGCCGTATACTCGTCATCTTTTAACTTCGCCACCTGCTTTTGCAGGTCGGTGATCGCCGAAGCCAGAACATCCATCTCCTCGATGCCGGAAGACGAAAACTGCACCAGTCCCTGCCCGCTCTCCTCCAACTCCTTTACAATGCGCTTCACGGGCAGATTGATGCGCTGGCTGATGAGAGCCGCAAAGACGATACAGAGAAAAAGCGTCACCGCCGCCGACAGGAACATGGTCTTCATCAACGCGCTGTAGATACTCAGACTCTGCTCCTTATCCGCCACCGAGACAAGCACCCAGCGGTGGTCTCTGTAAGGCGAGCCGGAGCGGTAGAGATTGATCCGCTGAATGCTCCCCAGACAGGCAGTCCCGCCCGAAACCGTAAAATCATAGAGATTATGCCCTACCGGAACGGCTTCGCTCAAGACCGTCTCCTGTGTCACAAGCCGCCCGTAAGCCGAGCCCGTGTGCAGCATGGGCTCGTAGATCCCGCTGCCGTCCCGATCTGTGGAGAGGATGTAACAGGCGCTCCCGGCAGAAAAATCATTGGCGGGAATATTCTGCGTAATGGTCTTTGCCAAAAGCCCGATCCCCAGCACGCCGTAAACTTCCCCGTCCTCCGTCGCCAGCGGCAGGCTGTACTTTACGCTCCCCTCGCGGGCATCCGAGACGCCGGAAAGTCCACTCCAGTACCCCAGATTATAGAGGGGCGTCCCGGCATAATCCGCATAGGTCTCCATAGGGCGAAACACAAAATCCGCGCGCTCGGCATCCGTCACATCCAGCCCTAACGTCCAGCCGGAATCCAACGGAAAACCGTGGATCTTTGCCAGCGAGGAATTTCCCACTTCCATAAAAATGTCCTGATTGTCCGCCGTGCTGTTTTCCGTCACATCCGTATCCCGCAGATAAAGCCCCGAGAAGTAATGCGTATCCCCGTCGTCATAAAGCGTGCCGGAATCCAGAATCAGGAACGCGTCGTTTACCATATCCCGCCGAAGCAGCGAGATCAATTCGTCGGAACACTGATCCAGAAAACGGCTGTTCAACTCCCGATCCGTTTTCAGCGCCGAAGCCGCCTTTCTTTCCTCCTTTAGCATCTGCGCAAAAAGCGCATTGACCTCACCCGCCGTCTCATAGACCAGAGCGGTCTTCTGGTTCATCATGGATTCCACATAACCTTTTCGGTTTTCCGTCTTTTCAAAGATGGTATTGTAGGAAAAACTCTTGATGTAAGAAAATCCGCCGTTCAATGACAACACCGCCAGTAAAATCAGGATCTGGAGCATCGTCAACGCGATCATGGGCCACAGGATCTTAGAGAACAACGGCTTGCTCCCGGCTTTCGCATTCTGTTTTTGTCTGCCTTTTTGCCACATAGACGCTATTCTCCTATCGCCTCATAATAACCTTCCTCAAACGCCGCAAACCACTCGTCAAAAGCGTTTTCATCCGTATATTCGCGCAGTACCGCCTCTTTGTCCTCTCCTGCGCCGATCCGCTCTTCTACCGCAGCCCGCGCCGCTTTCGCCGTATCCTCAAAAGCGCTGCCGATGTAAGCCCGCATCCGTGCGGAGGCGTCAAAGGACGGACAGGTGTAGAGCGTGTAGGCGTTGACCTCGTCGATCGCCGTCTTTAACGTATTTAACATCGTATCACCGATCTCCTCCGCGTCGCCGCTCTCTTCGATCGCGGCATAGTCGTTCGCCACCTTTTTCACGGGGAGGTAGCCGGAGCGTACCGAGAAATCGATATTGCGCTCCGCCTCGGTAAACCACTTCAAAAACAGGGTACAGGCGTACTCCGTCTTTTCATCGGATGCGATCACCGCCATGCCCGCGCCCTGCTGCACCAGATACGGATCGCAGCCCTCAAAATTCGGGACCGGCAGGACCGCATTTTCGATCGGATAGGTGTACTCGTCATCGATCGTGACTTCCTCCGGATAGTAAGCGGCGCTTGCCGTAGAGCCGACCAGCGCGATGATGGCGCCGACTTTCGCATCGTCGCTGCGGAAGCGGTTCTCTGCGGTATAATATCCTTTCACATAGGGCACATAAAACTGCTCCCACAGCCTGCGCACCGTTTCCCTGTCAGGGGCAGCCGCTGCCGCCCCCTCCGCGGATTCTTCGGCGAACGGCTTCCCCAGCTGTTTTGCGCCCACCAGGAGGTAATTCGCCACGGAATCCCTGCCAAAAAACGCCTTGCCGTCCCCCGGCACGTCGGGCGTCAGGTCGTCGGTATACTGATAATACTGCTGCGCCACAGCGTTTAACCCCTCCCATGTCCCGAGCATATCGAGAGATGTGCCGCTTGCGTCCGCAAATTTCTGCCAGTCCGTCATATTGATCATCATGACTTCCGTGCTCTTTGCCGTGGGAAAGATCTTTAAGCTGCCGCTGCCGCCCAGCGCCCCCTCCTCCATATATTCCTCGACATATTCCGCCTTTTCTTCCTGCGTCACATACTTGCTTAAGTCCGCGAGTTTCCCCATCTGATCAATCTGATAGGCGGTCTCCGCATAGGTACCGAAGATATCGGGCGCTTCCTGCGCGCCTGCCTCCCCGTTCAGGGAAGCGAGCACGCTCTCCGCCAGCTCATCCACGGAATTTTTCGAGTAGGATTCCACATAGATCCCCTTTTCGTTTCCCACCGTATTGTTAAACGCCTCCACCATCCCGTCAAACTGCGTCTGCTGGATGCCGTTATAGTAATGCCAGATCGTGATGGAGACAGGCTCGCTCCGGTCAAGGAGGCGGTCGTAGGATTTTGTTCCGCAGCCCGAAAGGAGGGCGGACGCGAGGAGGCACGCCGTCATGATCGGCAGATATTTTTGTTTTCGCATTGTTTTCTTCCTCTAAAATAATATATTTTATGTCAGGTGATCGAAAAACGCCTTTAGGGTTGTTGAGATTGTACAAATAGGATAACCAGCGCAGACTCGCTTGCGCTCCATTCCGAGCGTAACAGACGCTAAACTCGGGAGTTGTTTTACAACTCCGAACCTCGTTAAGCGCTGACGCTCTACAAGGGTCTGCTTATGGTTATCCTGTTTGCACAATTACCGCAAGTTATGCTACGTTTCGCAGGCACTTAACATTTTATATTCTGATTATATCACAAACACAAATGCTACAACAGTAAAACATGAAAGAAAGAAATGCAATTTCGACACTTGATGTTTTGATATCATTATGATATCATAATTATATCGTCAAGAAGACCTGACGGCAGAAAATACGAAGGAGCGCGGCAGAAACGCGCCGGAAAGGAGATTATCATGAATGAACAGAATATGGTAACAGAAAAGGTATTGACGCAAAACAAAAACGGGATGAAAGTGCTTCTTTTGACGCTGCTTTGCTATCTGATCGCGATCGCGGCGATCGTCATCGGCGCCATCACGGGTATCAGTGAAAACGGACCGGGCAGCTCTCTCGGCGTCGTCCTCTTTGTCATCGGCATCGCTTATGTGCTCTTCGGCTGGATCCCGCTCTGCGGGCTGAAGATCTTACAGCCGCAGGAAGCGCTGGTTTTGACCCTGTTTGGCAAATACGTCGGCACCTTGAAAGAAGACGGCTTCTACTGGGTCAATCCTTTTTGCAGCGCCTTAAATCCCGCAGCGGACACGAAGCTCAAACAGAGCGGCGACGTGGGCGGACAGACGGGCGGTCTTTTACAGCTCGACGCACAGATCACGATCGGCGGAAGCAAAAAAATCTCTTTGAAGATCGCAACCTTAAACAACAGCCGCCAGAAGATCAACGACTGTCTGGGCAATCCCATCGAGATCGGCATCGCCGTGATGTGGCGGGTGACGGACACCGCAAAGGCGGTATTCAACGTGGACAATTATAAGGAATATCTTTCCCTCCAATGCGACAGCGCCCTGCGGAATATCGTGCGCCTCTACCCTTACGATGTGGCGGAAAACGTGGACACCACCGGAGACGGACAGGCGGACGAAGGGAGCCTTCGGGGTTCCAGCGAAATCGTGGCGGAAAGAATCCGCGAAGAGATCCAGAGCAAAGTGGAAAAGGCAGGCATCGAGGTCATCGAAGCGCGGATCACCTATCTGGCATACGCGCCCGAGATCGCTGCCGTCATGCTCCAGAGACAGCAGGCGTCAGCCATCATCGACGCCCGCAAGATGATCGTGGACGGTGCAGTCGGCATGGTAGAGATGGCGCTTGACCGCCTTTCCGAGAAACAGGTCGTCGAACTGGACGAAGAGCGGAAAGCAGCGATGGTATCCAACCTGCTGGTGGTACTGTGCGGCAATCGGGACGCCCAGCCCATTGTCAATTCCGGCAGTATCTACTAAATGGCGGACAGCAGCAAAAAACAAGTGCCGCTGCGCCTGTCAGCCAAACTCTATGACGCCGTCGCTGCCTGGGCGGAAGACGATTTTCGATCTGTGAATGGCCAGATAGAGTATCTGCTGACAGAATGCGTGCGCCAGCGTAAGAAAAACGGGGCACCCGTTCCGCAGGAGTTGGATGTGCCGCCGGAACTGGATATTTAGCTTATTTCCCACACAAAAAACCGGGTAACTTCCCATTCGGATATTACCCGGTCTTTCTATGCCTTTACCGTAATCCTGATTACTGCACAACCCCGTCGCCGCCTCTGGTCCAGACAATGTTCTGGCTGATCATCTGGTCGATGTCCATGCCGATGATCTGAGAGGCGCGCGCCTTGGCGGCTCCCGCATTCGCCGTGCCAAGCTGCTTGTAGATATCATAAGCCGGCTTGTGGCTGCCGTCCAGATTCGTGAGTCCCAGATTCAGCTTGCTCTCCATCTCGTGGGCGTCGTCCTTAAAGCGGAAAAGCATAAATGCGTCCACATCCGGAAGCGACGCCGCTTTCAGATAGCCGTAAGCGACCGAAGCCTCCTGATTCTCCGTGCCGAAATAAGAGGTATAGCCGATCTCCGCCAGCGAGATGCTGCGCACCTGTCCCGCCGGATTCAAGAAGTTCGCCTGGTGCATATAGTTAATGAGAATATCAATATTCTGCATCGTGATATACTTTGTGGAAACATCCCTGCCTACCCAGACCGCCGGGCCGTTCCACGCGTACGGATCATAGAGGGGCGAATTGTAGGGGTGATAGGAAAGCCCCCAGTCGATATTGCCCTCGCGGTTGATATAATAATTAAACTGATCCAGATAATCTTTCGCCAGAAAACTTCCCGGATTCGACTTTCTCCCCCATTCCTGATCGATGGAATTGTAGACCCAGACGTTTGCATTCATCGCCTTTAATTCGTTATAGAAGATGCGGAACGCCTTGACATATGCGCTTACATTGACGTCCAGAGAGCTGGAATTCATGTACCACCATGACGTTCTGGCATTGACCTCATTGCCGAGGATCCAGTTGTCGATCTGACCGTTTCCCGTCTTTCCCGAATAGCGCTGTCCCAGGAAAGCGCAGACCGCTTTTAAGTGATTTGTGCCGCCCGCGTCCGTCACGTTCAGCGCATAGCCGGGACAGTCCGTCCCACCGGCGCCCGGATAGATCAGATCCTGCGAACCGGCGCTTGCCGCCCCGTTTAAGAGCACCATCGTCACCTGCATCCCCTGCGCGTTAAAGCCTTTGACGATCTGGTCGTAATGATCGATCCTGCCATTATTGAAATAATAGGTCTGCCCGTTATAGGCAAACGGAACCGCACCCGCCTCTCCCGGCGCAGCGCAGATCTCGTTCAGGTAAATATTATAGACCACCTGCTGGATGCCGAGATCCTTTAACTCGCCGCTTGAGATGGCGGAAACCTCGGGCAGGATCCCCTTGATGCCGCAGTTCATGCGTCCGCTTGTGTAGGCAGCATTCGCTTCCGGATTCGTGATGTAGCGCTCGTCGCTGACCTGCATCATCTGACCGCCGCGCTTCACCGCAGCGATGAATTTACAGCTTAAGTTCGACTCCGCCGTATTGTAAGCAAGCGGGAAAACCGCTGTCGAGGAAGCTGACGCATCAACGGAAGCAACGATTCGTCCGGTCGGCCCGTCCTGATACACCTCGTTCGCATAAATATAATATTTACCGTCGTCACTGACAGGAACGCTCGCCGCCGTCAGCGTGCAGCTCACGCTGCCTCCCGAGATCCGACAGTCGATCGACACCGGACGCCCTGCCGCCTGCACCTTGCCGCCGCGAGCGATGACCAGAACGGTCAATAAAAGAAGAGCCGCCGCTCCTTTTCCAATCTTTCCGATTTTTTTGTAAGTTCTCATAAGATTCTCCTTCGTATATGCGCTGCTCATTGCCATCGCGTACAGTTTACCACGATTCTCCGCTCAGTGCAAACCCTTTTCCGCAAGCGTCTTTCGGATAGCCTCTGTCGTAAACGACATAAAGTCTTCGATCTGCTCTTTTGTCAGGAAGCGGTTCGATGTTATGTCAACCTTTTCCACATCATACTGCTCATAGAGCAGATGTCCGCGCATTTTTTCCAGTTCCGCCAAATCCACGACTCCTTCCACGGAAAAGACCGCCGCCTCCGTAAGCATCTTGCGGATCGCCGCGGTGTTTTTGCCATTCTGATACAGCCACCAGTCAATACTTCGATACTCCCCGTAAAAAAACTCTCTAAATGCATCAAACTCCATAGACGGCAGATACTTATTCCGTGCCTGTTTCCAGATTCTGATATCATTCCAGTGATCCGTCAGGCAGTGTATGCAGATGCCCAGCGCAAAGTCCCTGCGCGCAGGCTCCTTTTCGGCTGTCACACCTTTCTCGAAAAAAGCGTCGATATTGCGCCGCCACTGTTCACTGTCCTGCGTATCGCCCCACGGACCGCAGCCCGTAAACAGATGCGACTTAATCTTTCTCTCCACGTCAAACTGCGGCGCCATATGCACCGCATCCGGCGCAACGGAACCCAAAATCAATTCCGCAGGATATTGCACCTGCGGAAGATTTTCCAAAAGCCTGTATGCGATCTCCATATGGATCATCTGCAAGGACATGTCAGTCTCCTTTTTCCCTGCTTTCCGCTCTATTTCAAGCGGAACGCTCTGGTCTGGTTCTTCATTTGATTGACCTGCTCAAACAGCTCTGCGCTGACTGCCGCGGACTCCTCGCTGTTGGCGCTGTTGGACTGTACCACGGTCGAAATCTGGCCGATTCCCTCCGCCACCTGCGATACCGCTTCCGCCTCCTCCTGCACCGCGTCCGCGATGTCGCTGATCGCGCTGTTGGACTGCTGCACAAGGCGGATCGTCTTATGCAGCGTGTCGGAAACTTCCTGCACGATCGCGCTGCCCTTCGTCGTCGCCCGCACGGAATTTTCGATCAGCTCCTTTGTCGCCTTGGCTGCCTGATCGGATTTCGCCGCCAGATTACGCACTTCGTTCGCCACCACGGCAAAGCCTTTTCCCGCCTCGCCCGCACGGCTCGCTTCCACGGAAGCGTTGAGCGCTAAGATATTTGTCTGGAACGCGATATTTTCTATAGTAGAAATGATATTCTCGATCTGCTCGGACGTCCTGCTGATATCCGCCATCGCGCTGATCAACTGCTCCATCTGCGCGCTGCTTAAGTTTACCTGATCTCCGGTCTGCCGCGCATTTTCGCGCACTTCGGAAGACTTTTGCAGATTCTGCTGCGCGCTCCTCGACAGCTCGGTCAGCGTCGCGGAAAGTTCCTCCACCGCCGCCGCCTGCTCCGTCGCGCCCTGTGCTAACGACTGGGAGCCGTTTGAGAGCGTCCGCGCATGATCGAACACCGAATCCTCGACATTATGGATATTCGACATAACGCCGGAGAGCGAATTGGTAAAGCTGTCGATCGAATCCGCTATGGACTTAAAATCCCCGACAAACGCCACCGAGGTGGACACATTGAAATTGCCCGCGGAAAGTTCTTCCATGATGCGGTTGATATCTTCGATATAACGGTGTATCTGCCCGATTGCCTGCTTTAACGTCCCCGCCAGATCGCCAATCTCGTCATTGTTCCTGTAGTCGAGTTCTATTTTCATCCTGCCGTCATGCAGCGGCATCGTCTTCTCCGTAATGAGCAGGATCGGCTTTACCACGCGGTGCATGATATAGAATACCAGACTCAGCAGGAAAAACAGCGTCAGGACAAGACCCACGCCCGTGACGACGTGCATAGTCTTTACCGTAGTCGCCATATCCGCCGTGCTGATCTCATTTAACGCCGTGCCGCGCTCCACGATCTGATCCAGAAGCCCTACCAGCGTGCTTAAGTTCCCCATGATGGTGTCCTGATAATAAGCCTGCGCCGCTTCCGGATCGGTCTCATAGAAATCCAGCACATAGACCGCCGACTCGTGCAGCTGCTTATGCAGCGGCTCCAATTGACTACGTAAGTCAAGGATCGTCTGATCCTCCGTTCCCGCCTCCCCGTAAAGCCACTGTCCCAGCACGCAGCCCGTCGGATCCGTGCTGCCCGTAAACTCCGTTCCGCTGTAAAGCGCATTGTTCAGATTGGAAGACCACTTATAATGAGCCGCCTCCGCCTTCTGCGTCGTCTGTAACAGGGCGTTCACCGAGACATTCGCCGCCTCGGAAGCCTCCATCCGATAAATATTTCTGGTGGTCAACAGACTGAACAGCACGACTGCCAAGAGCGCCGCTACGATTCGAACCCCCGCCATGATCTTGATACTTTTCCGCATTTTCATGTCTCCTTTACCAAATCACCGCTCTGCGACAACGATTCAAGATATGATACTGACGCAATTTTCTAATGATGCGGCAGACTAAAAATCTTACCATTATGGTAACATAACCGCCGTTTATTTGCAATCACCGAAAACCTGGCAATCGCAAATTTTCTATTGTCCTTTTTCCCATTATCCTGTATGCTGAAATCAGACATTTTACAAAAGGAGGCGCGCCACAATGCACCAGATCCCTTACCGCTACCGCAATCTCCCCATCCCGGGAGGCGGCTATGTCACAGGTTTTTTATTTCATCCAAAAAAGGAAAGCGTCCTGTATGCCAGAACAGATATCGGCGGCGCTTACCGCTACGACTTCGCGGCAAAAAAGTGGATCAGCCTGATCTCGCATGTGACGGCGGAAAACTTAAGCGAAACGTTTCCGATTGCGCTCGCACTGGATGAAAACCGCCCAAACGTCCTCTATATCGCGTGCGGCGAAAACAAACCGGAAAGCGGCGTTTTGGCGATCTCCGAAGACTACGGCGAAACATTTCAATATGAACGGATTCCCGTCCTGATCCACGGCAACTTAAACGGCAGAGGAACCGCAGACCGCCTTTTTGTGGACAGGGAAGATGTGGATACCCTCTACTTTGCCAGCCAGCAGGAGGGGCTCCATATCAGCTCAGACCGTGGAAAACACTGGAAGAAGTGCGCGGCGCTCCCGGAGGACCACCTGACTTTTGTGACGCAGATCGGAAACGCCCTGCTCGTCGGCAGCGCGGGCGTCACCACGAAAATCAGCGACACCATGCGCGGTCCCAGCCTCTATGTAAGCTACGACAAAGGACAGACTTTCACAGCTTTGGGTGTGCCGGAAAACCACGAAATAGAGGGCTGCCGCTTAAACGGTCTCGCCGCCCAGCGTTTCAGCGCGGACGAGAAGTACCTCTATGTCACCTTCGCCTCGACCGGACGCCGCTCCTACATTCTGGAAGACGGCTACAGCTGCGATTCCGGCGATACCATTGACGGGCATATCGTCCGCTATCCGCTGGAGGCAGGAGGTCTTATCGGCAGCCCCGAAGATATCACGCCCGGCAGTTTTGCAGACGTCACAGGCGTCGGGCAGGAACACATTGCAAAGGGACAGATTCTGGATTACGGTTTCTCCGCGATCTGTGCTTCCGCGCAGGTTCCCGGCATGCTGCTCGCCGCTACGATCGTCAAGGACGACGGCGACAGTATCTTTCTGTCCCGCGACTACGGAACGAGCTGGCGGCAGATCTTATACGATCTGGACGAGGGGGATCTGCGCTTCCGCGCGTCTTATATGCGCCCCGAATATAACGGCGACCACTCCCTCCTGCACTGGATGAGCGATTGTAAGATCGACCCTTTCCGCCCGGATGACGCGTGGTTCAATTCCGGAACCGGAGTATTTTGCATCAAAGATCTGACCTCCGATCATCCCGTTTTCACGGACTGGTGCGATGGCATCGAGGAGACCGTCCACCTGAATGTCTACAGTATGCCGAAAGGCCCTGTGCAGGTCATTGATATTCTGGGGGATCTGGGCGGATTTGCCTTTGAAGATTTAGATACTCCCTGCGAAAATTCCTTTGCGGACGAAAACGGAAACCGCTATATCACCTGCATCAACGCCGACTTTTCGGACGAACATCCGGAACGCCTCCTCGTCACGCCCCGCGGCAACTGGACGGGAAAGACAAAAGGCGGTTTGATCTTCTCCCACGATTACGGGAAAACTTTCGAGCGGCTCCCCATGCCTTTCGGTCTGTCAAAAGACCTTGACGAAGCGCTTCTGCGCATCGAGCAGCCAAACGTCAACTCCGGCTGGGCGGCGCTGTCCCCCGACTGTAACCATATCGTCTGGTCAGTCGCGGACGGGATCGATCTTCCTGTCAGCCGAATGCTTGTGAGCGCAGACGGCGGAAAGACCTTTCATTTCTCTCAGGTCTGTGACCGGACGGGCGCGCCCAAAACGCAGGGCAGCGTCAAAGTATATGCCGACCGCATGGACAGCATCCTCTTTTACGGCTTCGGGGAGCATTCCGACTTTTATATCAGTAAGGACGGCGGAAAGACTTTTCACGAGTATCTCCTGCCGCAGGAATTTCCCGAAACGGATTTCGGCAGAATCGACTGCGCCAACAAAACGGAAGTGCGCGGCGAAACCGGAAAGAGCGGCGTCTTTTATCTGGCGGCAAACCGCGGCGGACTCTGGAAACTGCTCTACGACAGGACCTTGGACCGGGTGACTCTCAGACGGCTGACCAAAGAGGGGGATGAAGTATACCGTGTCGGTCTCGGACTCGGTTCGCCGGATGGGGATTATTACCGCGACAAGAAAACGCTGTACTGCAGCGCAAAGTTAGACGGCATTTACGGATTTTATCGGTCTTTGGATGATGGCAAGAGCTTTGCCCGGATCAATGGCGATAAGCAGATGTACGGCGAGATCAACAGCATCGACGGCGACTGTCGGGTGTTCGGAAGATTTTATCTGGCTACCGGGTCGAGGGGCCTGCTTTACGGGGAGCCGGAGTAACGATCAATGGAAGTTATTTGTGGCAATACATCCTTGACAGATCCGGCTCGCCGTCTCCCTGCACCATGCACAGAAATTCCCATCCGTACCGCTCGTAAAATCCCACATGATCGGTGACAAGGTAAAGCGGGGTGATGCCTTTCATCTTCATATCCTTTACGACCAACGCAAGCAGCTCTCCCGCAATTCCCTGGCAGCGATATTCTTCTTCCGTATATACCGCGCAGACATTCGGCGCAAGGTCTTTCCTGTCATGGAAATCATTTTCGATCACGCCCATGCCGCCTATGATCCTGTCATCATCAAGGCACAGATACCAGCCAAGTTCAGTCTCTCCGTTCAGATAAGCGTCCATACATTCCAGATAAGCCTCTTTCGGCACGCCCCATTTGCTGTGGAACCATTCTGCCGCCGCGTCCTTTCGCTCCGGTATTTCTCTCAATGTGCAGTATCTGTATGGATCCATCATGCTTATCCTTTCCTGATTTCCGTCAAAAAATTTCTCAATAATCGAATAGACATTTCCGTTTGCTTGTGCTATACTGTTATCACATGATAACCATTCCTAACAAAGGCGGTGATTCTATGACTGACAGCGAAAAACTTGATTTGATTCTCTCCAAACTTGAACAACTGGACAAATTGGGAAATGACATTACCGATATCAAATTAACCCTTGAAAATGAAATTCGGGTAAATATCCAGCGGGTAGCCGAAGGTCACCTTGACTTATCGCGCAATCTGCACGAAGCATTGAAAATTGATAACGAAAAGGAAATGCTTGCCATTCGGGTAAATGTTCTGGAATCGGAAGTGCGCAGGATCAAGTCACAACTGAAAATGGCATGATTTTTGTCACGTTTATGCCCGCTTTGTCCAGTACCCGTCATAAGCGTATCCGTTTTTCCCGATCAAAAAATGGTCGGACTTCGTAAAACCCGCTTTTTGAATGGCTTTTATCCTCTCTACCGCATAAATCGGCGCCTTGGTAAGCACGCCGTTACAGCCGAGCAGTTCCAAAAGATGCGGCACGATCAGAGAAATGATTTCAAACAGCACTTCTTCCCTTTCATAATCGCTCCTCACATCGACCCTTAAAATGCCCATATGATCAAATGCATCTTCCGAAACGCGCAGGCACAGCTCTACGGTGCCGATCACGGTCGATCGCTCTTTTTCAACGATGGAAAGTCTGGCAAACCAGCCGTTTTCATAGGACATTTTCCAAAAATCCAAGGCTTCTTCCATTCTCTCTTTCGTGGCATAGTAAAAGTTATCGCCATCACAGTTGTCGCTGTTAAAAAAAGGCAGGGCATTCTTGTCACTGTATACTTTCAACAAATCATCACGATCTGCTCTCTCAAATAATCTGACCAGAAAATTTTTGCTTTCCAAGATTGGGCAGGTTTCGTAAATACTCATGTGCACCTCCATAATAATCAACTAAGCCATTCATAATCCTTTCGGCAATCAAGAACATATTCCACATAAACAGTATCATTTCGGATTTGGTAAAGGATCAGATACCATTTCTCAACAAACATCTTATGATACTTATTGGGTGGAATATATACCTCTTCAAAAAAAGGAAAACGCTGCGGCATATAAGAAAGCGAGCGCATTGCGTCCATGATTTCCTTTTTCTTTGCCTTTGCCGCCTCTTTGTTGACCTGTGCCATAAAACCGATATGGGTTCCAAGCATCCTTTTAGCTCTGTCAGAAACAATCACTTGATATCTGCTGTTTTCCGTCATCTATTATGCCCCTTCAATCACATCGTCAAGATATGCATCCAGTTCGTCGAGCGTGCACCCCGTTCTGCCCGCTATCCGATCTTCTTCCACCGCAAGTAACTCCTCCCTGAGTTTCAGCATTTTTTCCCGCCTGTTATAGGTTTCGATATCCATAACAACCAGATCGCCTTCTCCGTTTTTTGTAAGAAATACGGGTTCCGCAGTCTTTCTGCACATTTCAGCGATCTCATTGTAATTTTGACGAATTGCGGCTGACGGACGAATCGTCATGGCAACACCTCCCGGAAGATTTTGATAGTAATATTTTATCTATATTTTAATCTTTATATACTACAATGTCAATCTATGCCTCCCTGATTCATGATAGCAGTTTATCCAGCTCTTTCTTCAATTTCTCTTTTAATTCTTCCAATTCCGCATCGGTGGGACTGTATTTCGGATCGTGTAATTCCTGTCCAAGCTGCCAGACCGGACCGGGAATCGGCGTATCACCTTCCCATCTCGGATGGATATGCCAGTGCATATGTAACCCGCGGCCTGCGCCCAACAGGGAATAATTCAATTTATCCGGTCCGAACGCGTGATATACTGCCTCCGCCACAACTGCCATTTCCCGAAGAAACTCGTCTCGATACTGCGGCTCTAACTCATGCAGCTCAAAGGCATGCTGTTTGCATAGGAATAAACTGTACCCCTTTATCCTTTGATTGTCACCGATCACGACATATCCGGTATTTAACTCCCGCACAAAATACGGATTTTTGTTCTCTTTGATCCAGGCAATTCTTTCACAGATCAGGCAGTTTTCCATGCGCGCACCTCTTTTCTGACGTGAATCTATAGAAAAGTCATAGAAATTTTCTTCCCACACCATACTCCTATCATACAGCATGCCACGCTGAGGCATACATAGATGCTTCCCGGTAAATATTGTTTTGCGCGGAATAAATCATACGCCTCTAAGGAAAATGTTGAAAATGTTGTAAATCCCCCGCATACGCCC
Source organism: bacterium (assembly GCA_023666335.1). Taxonomy (GTDB): domain Bacteria; phylum Bacillota; class Clostridia; order Lachnospirales; family Lachnospiraceae; genus UBA3282. Next base: position 1,955 of record JAMPCE010000044.1, on the reverse strand, counting down.
GTTTTTATAAATAATACCAACTCGGGCGGTACACTTTCTTTCGAATCTGCTATCCCCGCGATCAGTCCGATCGCTACGGCGCCTATGAGATTGGTGATAAGCGTTAATACAGGGAATGCGCTTTTGACAGGGATTAGGCTGATTGCATACCGCCCCATAGCGCCCAAAGCGCCGCCTAATGCGACCCACAAAAATGACATGTATGTCACCTTCCATCTTTTGATGATTCTTTATCCACGCTATCGCAAAAAAGACTGTCTGTTAGGATTCATGTCGTTCGTTTTACCGATTCAAACGCGTCCACAGTTCGTCAAATTCTTTTTCCGAAAGATTTAACTCTGTTTCGTTAGAATAGGGAACGCCGCCCTTGATTCCGAATTCAAGCACGGTAGGAGCATCCAAGTAGTATGCCTTGTATTCATAATCAATCGGTTCTGCCTGCCGGACATACTCTATCAAAGCCTTTGCCGCCTTTTGGGATTTTTCGCCCGACATACCGCCGACCGCGAGCCCTGAGCCTGCACAATAAACGCTTAAATAAACTTCTTCCGCCTCTTCTTCCGATGTTGCTAAAATGCAATACTCAAAAAGATTCTCAAGATTCTCCGTCTCATAGATTGGCTGACCAAACAGCGCTTTGATCTTACCGCATAAAAGCGGAAACTGTGCTGCATACTCTGCATAATTTTCAATAAAATTGCAAATTTTACCGGTACCCGCCAATTTTGCGTCGTCTTTTATTGATTGAAATTTGTATGACATTTTCTCCTCCTCTTCTTTAGGCGTTCGTACCTAACCGCAATCCGGCTCCTCCGCATCAAAGAGTCTGCCCGTGGCGAAAGGGCTGCCCACATCGCATCGTCCATGATGGTATGCCTTTTTTTGCTCTCCCTGTGCGATTTCTTCGGAAGTCTCTACCTTGATCCGGCTGACTCCAGTCTGCGTCAGGTTGTCTAACATTTTGATCACGTCGTCTACTTCACTCATTTTTCCTCCTCCGCTTTTGAGCGTAGTGCAATCGAAAGTTGTTACACTGTTTGTCTAATCAGGGAAAAATGCCATTTCATGCCTTTCCATTTTCCACGCTCCCCGTTATATCTGCTGAGGATCGGAATAGACAGCACTGTAAACATCTGCAATATTCCATAGAGTTTATCCAGTGCAAAGAAATAAACAACTGCATAAAACATTGACCAAATCACGATCGAAAGCGCCTGTTTTTTGAAGCTGTCTCTATTCAGGTAAATGAATACAGGGCACATTGCCGCGATACATGACCAGTCCGCAGGAAATGTGATAAGGCATATCAGAATGATGCAGATGATTTTCTGCCATTGTCTCAGATGATCGGTGACAAAAACAACCATCAGGACAACCGCCCACGCAAGCGGCCACATAACTGACGTTTGATTCAATATCCCCGTAGGAATAAACGGTATTCCGCCCGCAAAATTGTATGCAAAGTGAGAGATAACCGCAAACAAAAACAATCTCCCAATATACTTTTTCACATTTCGGGTGTAATAAAACCCTTCTGCTATAAAAAACCACATAATAGGCGCTGTTATTCTGCCAATCATGTGAAGACACCACACCCACCATATATGCTGGCATCCCGGAAACAGAAGCCAGACAACATGGTCTATTGTCATTGCGATAATGGCAATAAACTTTATTTGATTTGAATTGAATCCGTCCTTTTTTTCAATCAAATTGTCCATTCTTTCATCCAATCTCATCGCTTCAAATTCCGATTGTGATTTGATGATTTTTAAGGGAAACATTAGCTGTTATAAAATGTTATTAAAATCTCCGCAAACCCTTGAAAACACTAAATTTATCGCAGTTGAGCTTTCCCTTATTGTTTCCCTTGTATTATATCTTCCCATAGGGCGTTACAAGTCCTGATAAGGGAAAAAATGAGGGAAACAAAATCACATAAAACATTATAACAC
>JAMPCE010000043.1 GCA_023666335.1 bacterium | reverse complement strand
GGGGAGAGCATCATCTCAATGATACTTCCGACGGCGACTGCTGGGATGTAGACGTGACGCCCGGGAGCGGTCTGCCTACGGCGCTAAAAAATGCTATGGGGACGGAACTGCGTGCGACAGCCAGATCGGTTTATCGGGACGGCAATGTCCTCTATCTTGAGTGGGAGTTTCTCTATCATCCGGGTAAAAGCGGCAGTAAGAGCGCGGTGCTCTGCAAATATAACAGCGAGAAAAACCGCGACGTCGTAAAAGTCGGCGAGCTGCTGCGCACGGATTATCAGACTCTGGATAAGGATCAGTTTGATAATTATTTCAGCGACGATCCGGCAACGAAATACACGGACAAAATGAATCCGATGGATAACCTGAAACCGTCGGATCCCCTCTATCCGAATACCCAGATCGTGTACGGATATTACAACCAGAATCTGGGGGCGAAACAGAAAGCGTTTTTGGAAAAGTATTTCCCGGAGGAGTATGCGGAGACCAAGGCGGCGATCGATGCCTACAACAACAGCGCGATCGGCGATGACGTAAAAATGCCGGCTGATCTGAAGATCACCCCCAGATTGGACCTCAAAGATGACCAGAAGATCGAGTTTTACTGCGAGCATAATAATATCCTGAATTATTATCCGGGCATTACGTTTACGCTGGCGCTGGCAACGGACAGGCGGCTGGACGACAACGGGACGGAGAGACAGGGCAACGCCGTTTATGTGGCGCAGAGCGAGACGAAGGACAAAGACCTCGACGTTTGTGAAATCATCACGGATAACGGCAGGGTCGTAGCTTATGCCCTCGATGAAAACGGCTGCCTGGCAAGGAAAGATCCTGTCGCGATCCTCGATACCATAGGCGAATATGCGTTTGCAAATGTGCAGAACGTCGGAAAGATCATCATTCCCGATGATATCGCGATCATCGGCGACCACGCTTTTGAGGGCGCCGGCATGCGGGAAGTGGAGCTGAATAATGATGCGATCATCGGAAACTGCACGTTCCGCAATTGTACCCAGTTGACGAGCGTCAAATTCGGGGCGGATTCCGGCACTTACCAGATCGGCGCGGAGGCGTTTTACGGATGTTCCCAACTGACAACGGTAGAGTTTCCGTGGACGATGAAAGAGATCGGCTACGGCGCGTTTGCAAACTGCGAAGCGCTGGCAAATGTGGATTTCAGTAAAGTCAACAGCGGCGACGGCTGCAGGCTTGGCGATTTTGCGTTCTATGACGATAAGTCGTTGACGGATACAGGTCTGAAATTTGAGGGATCCAATATCGTATCCCTGGGCAAAGGCTGTTTTGCCCTAAAGTCTATGGGCGGCAATTCGGCACTGACGAACTTTACGTTCCCGCAGAAGATCACCGGATCAGGCGATAAGAAGATCGGTGAGTATGTGCTTGCCAATCGGGAAAAGCTGACCGAAGTGACGATGCCGGAGAATTATCAGGGCAAGATTCCGTCCACAACGTTCTATAACTGTAACGGACTGCACTGTGTGATCTTCCCCGATTCCTGCGGAGCGGCGAGCTTTGATGAAGATCTCTTCGCGCATGTGACGGACGAGAGCTTTTTCGTGCGCGGTCCGGAACTTTATAACGGGGAACCCTCACAGCCGAGAAAGAGCACATGGTATGCGAGTACGCGTGTGAGCGGCGAGACGGGTGTGCCTTATGTCTATACGAAAGACGGGCAGGACTGCTATGAAGTGGCGATGAAGAGCGGGGATAATGTCTACCGCTATGAGATCGACACGTCGGATGGGACCTTAAAATCCTGTGTCATCGTAAAGCGCGGTAAGGATGATGTGGACATCGTGATCCCGAAAGAGGTGGGAAACTGTCCTGTTGTCAGCATCGGACAGGGCTGCTTTGACGATGAAGAACTGCGCAGGCTGATCAAGAGCATTACGATCCAGGATGATTCGATCACGGCGATCGACGACGAGGCATTTTTGGGTCTGCCGAAGCTGGAAAAAGTGCGGATCGGCAATTCGGTGGAGCGGATCGGCGCCCGCGCTTTTGCGGACTGCAACAAGCTGGAGAATGTATATTTTAATACGCCCAGAGCAGGGTATGGAAGCGAAAGTTTCCGGATGGATGAGACGGCATTTCAGACGGGCGGGCGGATGCTGACTTTCCACGGCGATATCGTGAAAGGCTATGCGCCGTTTGAATATGCCATGAATCCGAACCATGTGCTGAAAAATCCGAATGATAAAAACGAGCCGGCAGTTAATGTGTGCTATCAGAGTCTCTGGAACAGTGATGCGGAGGGCACGCACCTGACCGTTATGGTGGATACAAGAAACGGGGACGCGGTCCTTCTGGATTATCCGAAACTGCCGGATCTTTCTGCATCGGGCGTTATGCAGGACGAGGAGCTGAAAGATTACTGCGCGGATATGGAGCGTTACTATTATGATAAGGTCTATGATGTTGACAGCAATACCGTCAACAGCAAGGGCAAGAGCGTGGGAGAGCTGCGCAGGGAATATGCAGGGCTGCTCGCGGCGGCGTTGCAGGGACTGACTATGGCGGATCTGAACGGAGACGGGACTCCGGAGAATGCCGTATCGGATGCAGAATTTGAAAAGCGTTACGGTCCCTGGATCAACGAGCGGTTTTTGGAGGTCGATGATAACGGAAACTCCAACTGGGCGAACTGGCTTGATACGGCTGTGACCGGAAGTGCGACGGCGGTCACGACGCCCGGCGTTTCGATCAAGAAGTGGTTGAACGATCCTTATTTTACGACCTATCCTTATAACTTTATGGAGAATTATCAGCTGATGCAGGATAATCCTTCGGGAGTCGGTCTGGATGACTACAAGACGGTTGGCAGCGCGAAGAAATTTATCGACGGCACGGAGACGATCATTGTGCCGGACGGCATTACTTCCATCGATGTGACGAGTTATGCGGACGACAAAGTGAATGCCGAAAATGCGTACAATTATGATCGCTATATCGGCAAGAGTAAAACGGGATCGACCTATATCCGCGACACCAGCGATGCGGGAAATTCCATCCCTGGTCTGTTCAGCGGCCGTTTTGTGGATTACCGTGACGAATCCGGCGCTACAAAGAAAGATCCGCACGAAGAAGATCCCAGAGGTAACGATGTTGTAAAGCGGGTCGTTCTGCGGAGCATCAAGAGTCTGCCGGACTACGCTTTCGATAACTGTGAGCAGTTGAAAACAGTAGAGCTCGGGGCGGTCTCTGCGATCGGCGTACTGCCGTTCCGCGGCTGTGATAATATGACGGAGCTGATCGGCAATGAGAGTTACCCTGTGGAAAAGGGCATCCTGTTTGAGCGGCAGACCGGAGAGAATCTCGGAAAATATAAGATCATTGAATGTCTGACGTCCAAGGGGCGTACCGGAACCAATGACGAGGGGCTGGAAGAAAAGAATATCGATACGGATCGGATCACGCTGTTAAGGGATGTCAATGAGATCGCAAAAGGGGCATTTGACGGATGCGACAACATCCTGCTGGCGGATTTTACGGGCGTAGATAATTTGAAAGAGATTCCGGAGGGATGCTTTAAGGATTGTACCAATCTGGCGGATGTGGTGCTTCCCGTTTCGGTGAATAAGATCAAGGAAGGCGCATTTGAGGGCGTTACGCAGTCTGACGGAAAGCATATTCTGGACGTTACGATCAGAGGGCGTGAGGTTGATATTGCGGATAACGCATTCTCCCCGAAGAATGGTGTGATCATCAGATCCTACATAGATTCTGCGGCGAAGCGTTATGCGGATCGATATCATCCGCCCGTGGAGTTCAGGGAATTGGGCGCTTACCGCGTGAAGTTCTTCGACTATGACGGCACGCAGGTCGGAGCGACGCAGGAACTTGAAAAGAAAGACGGCGTGGCTGTTTATGCAAGGGAGCCTGAGGAAGCGCAGAAGTTATATGAGACAAACCACAGACCCGGCTATGCTTTCTATGGAGACTGGCTGGCATACAGCGGCGGTAAGCAGATCGGGCTGTCGGATCCGATCGAGGAAGATCTGGTCAGCTTCATTGCCCAGTATGAGTCAAACGGAACGACGACGAACGGTCAGTATGTGGTAGAGTTCTATGACGGTGTGGACGGCTCGTTACTGCCCGGCGGCAGAGGCGCGAGCGGCGACGGAAAATATTATGTGGATGCGGGCATGAGCTTTGCGGATCTGGAATGGGATCCGCCGGCGCATAAGACCCAGACGGGGTATGAAGCGTTTGGCTACAGCGATAACTGGACGGTTGATACGGTAATTGACAGGAATATGTCGATCATTGCCCTGTATAAGGCGGCTTCCGGTACGACGAGCGGCGGTACGACACCGACGAGCGGCGGCACCACGCCGACCAGCAGAGGTACGACCAGCGGCAATTCCGGCAACACCAGCGGCAACTCGTCAAACTCGAGCAGCAGCTCCAGCAGCACGAGCTCTACCAGCACGAGTTCCACCAGTGCGACATCCGGTACTTCCGGCGCAGGGCAGTATACGGTGTTTGTAGAAAACGGTTCCGGTTCCGGCACTTACACGCCGGGCACGACGGTCATCATCTCGGCGAGCATCCCTGCGGCAGGTATGCGGTTCGACAAGTGGACGACGGAATCGAACGGGGTGACGCTTGCGAGCGTGAGCATGGCGGCGACGACCTTTACGATGCCGTCCAACAACGTCACGGTGAAAGCAAACTATGTGGCGGATAACACGACGGTGCCGACGGCAGCGACCGGCACGGGAAATACCGTGACCACGAACGGAACCGGCAATACCAGAGTGGATATCGAGAAGCCCGGTATCTCGAACAGAGATCTGGCAACGGCGACCACAAACGGTTCTTCGGATAACTTTATCGTAAAGATCTCGGAGACGGACGAGGCGACCCGTGCGGTGGCGGCGGCGCTGACGAATAAATACGGCACGCTTGACAATATTCTGTACTATGCGATGGATATCAGCCTCTATGATTCCACCGGCACCACGAAGATCACGGATACGACGGGACTTTCCGTGGATATCACGATCCCGATTCCGGATTCTCTGGTGGCTTACGGCGGAAACAATATGGCGGGCGCAGTCATAAACGGAGACCAGTTGGAGAGCCTGAACGAGAGCTTTACCACGATAAACGGTGTACCGTGTATCCGTTTCCGGGCAACCCACTTCTCGCCCTACACGATCTATGTGGATACGGGCAATCTGGTGGAAGGTATGCTCGACGTGACGCCCAAGACCGGCGACCCGATTCATCCGAAGTGGTTCTTATCGCTCGGTCTTGCCTGCCTGTCCGCGATCCTGTTCTTAAAGCGGGATAAGAAAGTGGCTGTCAAGGCGTAAGGGACTTATGAGCCCAGAGGGGGAATCCTATGGGAAAGATGATAAGAAAACTGATCGGCACGCTGCTCCTTGTGACGGCGATCGTCGTGACACAGATTCCGGTATCAGGTGTGGAGGCGGAGGAAACAGAAACCTCCGCCACACCTGAATTTCAGATGGACGGAACGACCCTTGTGAAGTACAATGGCACGGCGGAGAATGTGTATGTTTCCGATCAGGTAGAAAGAATTGAGGCGGAAGCTTTCGCAGGCAATGACGCTGTGCGCCATATTACGGTGGGCGATTCAGTGGAGGTCATCGGTGCGAGGGCTTTTTCCGAATGTCTGAATTTACAGAGCGTAACGATCCCCCATTCTGTAGAAGTGATCGAGAATGCGGCTTTTTCGGGCTGTCCGTCCTTGTCGGAGGTTTCGATCGGCGTAGGGCTTAAGAGCCTTGGAAACGGTGCGTTTGCGGGCGATTACAGTCTTGCGTCCGTGGACTTTGACAGCAGCAATCCGGACTTTGTCTGCGATGACGGCGCGATCTACAATAAAAAGGGGCAGGATGTGCTCTATCAGGTGCTTGCGGGCAGAAAGGGCAGTTCCTACAGTATGCCTGTTTCTGTCGATAAGATTCGTCCGTACGCATTCTGGGGCGATTACAATCTGGAGGATGTGATCATCAGCAGCAATGTGCCGGAAATCACGGGGTATGCTTTCTCAAACTGCAAGAACTTAAAAGAGGTTTCCATCCCGTATTCCGTCAAGACGATCGACATGAAAGCGTTTGAGGACTGTGTCAGACTGCGGCAGATCACGATTCCAATCTCCGTGAGCGCGATCCATGCGACGGCTTTTGACGGCTGCACGAAGCTTACGATCAACGCGGAGGCAGGCTCCTATGCGAAGCAGTTTGCGGAAAGCCTGGTGCTTGAAGATATCGACGTGTCCGAGTATGAGGAGGCGCCGATCCCGGGGCGTGAGAGTGAAGAGGAAGACGGGGAAGAACTGTTTTTAGGGCCGGTGGACTACTACCACGAGGTTTCCCATATGAACGCAATGGAGGCGGAAGAGGACGATTCCCGGGTGAAAGCGAAATCCCGTGTCGTCGGGCAGGAAGTCTATGTGTTGGTGGACAATGCGAAAGCGACCGTGAATGTGGGTTCTACCGGAGAGATTTTGGGCGGAGAGCCTGTCGTGGAAGAGCCGGATCTGGACACGATTCCGGGGCTGGCAGGATCGGAGGATGCAAAGGGCGGTTCTTTCCCCAAATATACGGTCGTGAACGGAGAGATCATAGCGGCGCAGGCGTACTATGATGAAGATATGACTTCTTGCGAGATTCCGTCGGGAATCCGCAGGATCGGTGAATTTGCCTATGCGAGAGCGGGACTGACCTCGGTGCGGATTCCGGACGGGGTAGAGGAGATCGACTATGCGGCGTTCTATCACTGTGATGAATTGACCGATGTAGTCATTCCAAACAGCGTGAAAACGATCGGTGTTTCCGCCTTTGACAAGACGCCGTGGCTTTCCGGCTGGAAAGCAAATGCGGGCGAGGCGGGAGATTTTCTGATCGTGGGGGACGGCATTCTCTTAGCTTACCGCGGAAACGGCGGGGAAGTGTCGATTCCCGCTTCGGTCAAAAAGATCGGTCCGGAAGCCTTTCGCGGGCTGTCCAAAGTGACTGCCGTGCAGATTCCGGACAGCGTGACGGAGATCGGCGAGGGCGCGTTTGAGGACTGCGATAAACTGGAGCGCATTGAGGGCGGCGAGGGTCTCGTCAAGATCTGCGACCGGGCTTTTGCGGGCTGTCCCGTGTCTTCGGTGTACATCGGTCCCCGTGTGGAAGCGATCGGGCTGAGGGCATTTGACAATGAAGCGATCAAAAACGGCGTCGTTTACTTTGCGGGAACTACGCTTCCTGCCCGTTCTTACGAGAGTGCGGCTACGAAGCTTTATCGGGAAGATTACAGGGGACCTGTTTTTACGGGAACCCGCATCGCTGTGATCCCTGCGGGGGTGACGGATCTGACGGATACCTGCCTGTCTTCCGCGGGCGGCGCTTTTACGGGTGTGATCTGCAAGAAGAAAGGCGAGGCGCCTGCGGCGGACGGGGACGGAGAAGAAGCGGCGGATGCAGCGGACGGTGGGACAGATGCGGCAGGCAGTGAGGATACGGATGATGCCGGAACTTCCAGCGAAGCAGATGCGAATCGTGCAGAGGCTTTGGGTGACGCGGGTGCGGACCGCAGCGGCAGTTCGGAGGAAACACAGGCGGAGATCACAGAAGAGGACGGTATCCTGACGATCTTAAAACGGTCGAAAGATTCGGCGCTTCCCGGCGATAAGGTAGAGATCGGAAAGACCACCTATACGCTGGAGAGTGCGGAGCCGGGCGCGGAAAGCCTCTTCGATACCGTGCAGAGAGATGCCTCTGCCACAGGGATCGAGGTCGTGAACAACAGTTATTCGATTTCCCGGGATGCGACGATGACGGCGGTGATGGAGGGCAGCGAGGGAAGTTACCGCATCGCAGTCGAAGACAGCGAGGATGCGAAGAATCGGATCAGCGAGGTCTATCAGTCGATCTACGGCGGAAAGCTGCCGCATTCTCTCCATGCCTATGAGATCACAATGACCGATCTGGCAACGGATGTGCCTATCACGGGGCTTGGCAAACAGCGGGTGGAGATCAGGATGCCGGTTCCGCAGGGCGTTTTGACGGAGAATTTACATGTGGTATGTCTTGACCAGGATGGTCAATTAGAAGAGGTGGACAGCCGTATCATCTCGATGGACGGGCAGGACGCGATCGCCTTTACGGCAGCGCATTTTTCCGCCTACGGCATCTATCATTACGGTTCAGGGCCTGCGGTTGCGGATGTGAAAGACGGGCAGGCGGTGTTTGCGTCCCTCGGCAAAAAGGACGATTCGCCGGATACCGGAGACTACAGCATCCATCCGAAGTATTTTCTGGGAGCGGGTCTGTTCTTTGCGGCGATGGCGGTGTTCTTCTGGCGGCGGAAACCTACTTCAAAGTAGTTCCGAGAGCAGGACATTGCGCAGCTTGACGGTCAGCGCAAAGGTTCCGCCGTCTTTTTTCTGCGTCCCCATGAGCATGGTCAGTTTCTCATTCGGGAAGTTCGCAAAATAAGGTCCAAGCCACCCGTCCCAGCCGTACTCGCCTTTCCTCGCGAGATATCCGGTGCGGTCGGGATTCTTGCAGACCCGCATGAGGTTGCCGTAGCTGAATCCCTCCAGTCCGAACCATCGATCAAAGGCGGTCTGCTGGTTGTCCATCAATTCTCCGCTTGTCAGATAGCGGACCGTGGCTGGTTTCAGGATCTGCGTGCCGTCAAGCGTTCCCTCCTGGAGCAGCATTTTGGCAAAGCGCATATAGTCATCCAGCGTGGAGGCAAGGCCTGCGCCGCCGGATTCAAAGGCGGGCGGTTGATCCATTTTGTTGCGGATCGCCAGATTGTTTCCGTCATATCGAAGCAGAGCATTTTTTTCGGAGCCGATGATCGTTTCATAAGCCGCCGCCAGGCGGTTTTGTTTTTCTTCCGACACCCAGAATGCCGTATCTTTCATGCCGAGCGGCTGGAATATCTCTTTGTCCAAAAATTCCCCGAATTTCATGCCAGAGACGACTTCGATCACGGCGCCCAGCACATCCGCCGAAGTGCCGTATTCCCAGGAACTGCCGGGTTCAAAGGCAAGGGCACAGCCCGCCAGGGCGTTTGCGGCTTCCTGCGTGGTCATTGCCTGTTCCGTGTACAGCCTCCGATCCATCTCCTCAAAGACTGCCGCGGACTGTCTTCCGGCTTCTGATGTGTCATTCGGATAGAGCAGACCGGACGTCATGCGCAAAAGGTCAAATACGCGGATCGGCGTCGGAAATTGTGCGGTAAAGGCAGGCAGGAAGTCAGATACCGGCTGGCGCAGATCCAGTTTGCCCCGTTCCATCAGGATCATAGCGGCTGCTGCCGTGATCGGTTTTGTCTGGGAATAAAGACGGAAGATCGCATCCCTCGTCATGGGGCGGTTTTCCTCGATATCTGCCATACCTGCCTGACAGTAGCAGAGTTCTTCGCCGTCCTGCTCAATCAGCAGATTGACGCCTGCGACTTCGCAGGTTTCCACAGCCTGTTCCATTACATGCTGCAATTTTTCTTTCAGTGTCATGGATGTATTCTCCTTGTGGTTCTTGTTTATTTCCCGTTATGTGACCGTTTGCGAACAGGAAATGTTTTCTACTTTGATACTTCCAAAATAGCAAGTTAGAGACAAAACGTCAAGGTCAGAATGACGATATTATTTGTAGAAATAGCGCAAAATTTGACTTCCGGCATAGAATATAGCGAAAGCCGGGAGTTTTTTGGATACGATGGAAAGGGTAAAGAGACAGCTTGGATGCAGCGAGAAGATACAGTACAGCGTGGTCACGGAGGAGATCAGCGTGGCTGTTTTGGATACAGGGATCGGTTCCCATCCGGATTTTGGCGGACGGATCCTGGCGTTTCAGGATTTTGTAAACGGCAGACACGCTCTTTATGATGACAGCGGGCACGGCACCCATGTGGCAGGCTGCGTCGGCGGAAGCGGTCTGTTGTCGCAGGGGCGGTTTTCCGGAATCGCGCCTGCCTGCCGCCTTTGTGTGGGAAAAGTGCTTGACGAGAAAGGCGAGGGGAGTATCGAGAGTATGTACCACGGTCTTCTCTGGGTATTGCAGAACCGTCTCCGCTATCAGATCCGTGTGCTCAACATTTCCGTGGGCATCGGGGAAAACGGCGGGAGAGGAAAAATGGAAGAATTGACGGGTCTTTTGGAGCGCGTCTGTGAAAGCGGCGTGGTCGTGGTCTGCGCGGCAGGAAACAAAGGTCCTGCGGAGGGGAGTCTTTCGCCGCTTGGAGAAAGCAGAAAGGTGATCACGGTGGGCTGCCATGAGGGCGGTTTTTTTGGCAGTAGAAAGGATCTGTGCGAGTATTATTCCGGGCGCGGGCGCGCAGGGTGGATCGACCGAAAGCCGGATATCGTTGCGCCGGGGACGGATATCATGTCCTGTAATCTGCACCTGCAAAGGGACAGGAGGGGACAGTATCGGGACGCCTATGTGAGAAAGAGCGGCACGTCTATGGCGACGCCCATCGTTTCGGGCGCGGCGGCATTGTTTTTACAAAAATACCCGTATTGCAGCAGTATGCAGGTAAAACGCCGGATGCTCCTCTCGGCAAGGGATCTGGGGGAAGCGGAGAGCAAACAGGGCTGGGGGATGCTGGATATAGAAAAGTTTTGTGCTTCATATTGACAGAAGCGGCAAGGTTGTATACAATTATACGGGGTAAATCGAAAGTGCCCATGACGGGCTGTGTGAAAACCACACGGAATCGAGGGTAACATGACAAACTACGATAGTAAGTACGATGCGAACGACAAGTATTCTCTGCGCGGGCGGGTGTTTCAGAAGCTGCGGGAGGATATCTTAAGCGGAAAGTACAAAGAACACGAGGAGCTGAAAGAGGTCGCCATCGGCGAGGAGCTGGGGGTGAGCCGCACGCCTGTCAGGGAAGCGTTCCGGCAGCTTGAACTGGAGGGGCTGATCCAGATCATTCCCAACAAAGGAGCCTATGTGACGGGGATCACGGCGAAAGACGTGAAAGATATCTATATGATCCGATCCCTTTTGGAGGGGCTCTGTGCCCGTCTGGCGACGGAGAAGATCTCGAAAGAGCAGCTTGAGGAGATGGAGGAAAACATCTATCTGGCGGACTTTCATGCACAGAAAGGGCATCTTGACCAGATGGCGGAGCTGGACAACCGTTTCCATGACATTCTGTACGAGGCATGCGATTCCAAGCTCCTGGAGCACACCCTGCGGGATTTCCACCGCTATGTGCTGCGCGTCCGGCAGAAAACGCTGGCGACGAACACCAGGGGACGGGCGAGCAACGATGAGCACAGACAGATCATGGAGGCGATCAAGGCGGGCGACGCGTCCCTTGCGGAGAAGCTGGCAAATCAGCATATGATCAATGCCTATGACAATATGGTAAAGAACGGCTTAAAAGAGATCTACGGAGAGAGCGCGGAGGAAAGCGCAGAAGAGCAATAAAGCAGCGCGGCATAAAAAGGACAGCACGTCTGAAACGGCGGGAAAGGTAAGGCTATCATGGATAAGATCAAGATGACGACGCCCCTTGTGGAGATGGACGGGGATGAGATGACGAGGATCCTCTGGAAAATGATCAAGGAGGAACTGCTTTGCCCTTATATTGATTTGAAGACGGAATATTATGATCTGGGGCTTGCCTGTCGGAATGAGACAAACGATCAGGTGACGCTCGACTCTGCGGAGGCTGCGAAAAAATACGGCGTTGCCGTCAAATGTGCGACTATCACACCAAATGCGGCGAGAATGACGGAGTACGACTTAAAAGAGATGTGGAAAAGCCCCAACGGCACGATCCGTGCCGCGCTTGACGGCACAGTCTTCCGCGCGCCGATCATCGTCAAGGGGATCGAACCCTGCGTGAAGAACTGGGAAAAGCCCATTACGCTGGCAAGACACGCCTACGGAGACGTTTACAGGAATACGGAGATCAGGGTGCCCGGCGCGGGAAAAGCAGAACTGGTGTTCACCTCTGCGGACGGGATTGAAATCCGGGAGACGATCCACGAATTTGGCGGTCCAGGCATCTTACAGGGCATGCACAATACGGACAAGTCGATCACAAGTTTTGCAAAAGCCTGCTTTAATTATGCGCTGGATACAAAGCAGGATCTCTGGTTTGCCACGAAAGATACGATCTCGAAAAAGTACGATCACACGTTCAAGGATATCTTTCAGGAGATTTACGATGCAGAGTACAAAGAGAAATTTGAAAATGCGGGCATCGAGTATTTCTATACCCTGATCGACGATGCGGTCGCCCGCGTGATGAAAGCGAAAGGCGGCTTTATCTGGGCATGTAAAAATTATGACGGCGACGTGATGAGCGATATGGTGTCGTCCGCGTTCGGTTCTCTTGCCATGATGACTTCCGTGCTCGTTTCACCCGACGGCGTCTACGAGTACGAGGCGGCGCACGGCACGGTGCAGAGACATTACTATAAACACTTAAAAGGGGAGGAGACCTCCACGAATTCCGTGGCAACGATCTTTGCCTGGACAGGCGCGCTCAAAAAACGCGGCGAACTGGACGGAAACAAAGAACTTGCGGCATTTGCCGATAAACTCGAAAATGCCACCATCCGGACGATCGAGTCGGGGAAGATGACAAAAGATTTGGCGCTCATTACATCCCTGAAAGATGTCACGGTGCTGAACAGCGAAGACTTTATCAAAGAGATCAGAAAGACCTTAGAGACATTATAGGGATAATTCCTCCCACTTTTCGTATAACGCCGCAAGTTCTGCGGCGTTTTCTTCTTTTTCGCGGTTCAGTTCCTGTAATTTTGCCACATCGGTACAGATCTCGGGAGAAGCCATGAGCTCGTCGATCTTGGCATTCCGGTTTTCCAGAGCTTCGATCCGTTCCTCGCATTTTTTCAGATCATTCTCGCGCTTGCGTCTGGCAGCCTGTTCTTCCTTTTTGGCTTTCCAGTCCTGTTTCGCATCGGAGGCGGGTTCCCTGCTTCCTGCCTGCAAAACGGCTGCTCCGGCAGACCCTGTGAGGGAGGCGTCGATCTTTGCCAGCTGTTCGTCCTTTTTTTCCAGATAATAATCGTAGTTTCCCAGATAGTTTGTCAGCTGTTTCCGGTTCAGGTCGAGAATGCGGTGCGCCGTCCGATTGATAAAATAGCGGTCGTGGGAGACATAGAGCACCGTTCCGGTGTAAGCGTTCAATGCGTCCTCCAGAATCTCCTTAGACTGGATATCGAGGTGGTTCGTCGGCTCGTCCAGGATCAGGAAGTTTGCCTCGGAGAGCATGAGTTTTGCAAGGGACACCCTGCCGCGCTCGCCGCCGCTTAAGGTCTTGATCGGCTGGAAGACTTCTTCTCCGGTAAAGAGAAAAGCCGCCAGCGTATTGCGGATTTCCGTGTTATTAAGCGTCGGGTATTCGTCGGAGATCTCCTCAAACAATGTTTTTTCGGGGTGCAGGACATGGTGTTCCTGATCGTAGTAGCCGATCTGCACGTTTGCGCCCAGGCGGATGCTTCCGGCGTCTGCGGGAAGCAGTTCGTTGATGAGTTTTAAGATCGTGGTCTTGCCCGTGCCGTTGTCCCCGATGATGGCGACGTGTTCTCCCCTTTTTAAGGAAAAGGAAAGATTGGTAAAGAGTAAGAGAGAGCCGAACGATTTCGACAAGCCCTCCGCCTGCAAGACGTCCATACCGCTCTCCCTGCGGGGCACAAGGCGCAGGTGCATGTCGGTACGCACTTCTGAGGGCTTGTCGATCACCTCGATCTTATCGAGCATTTTTTCCCGGCTTTCCGCGCGTTTGATGGACTTTTCGCGGTTAAAGGATTTCAGTTTCTCGATCACCGCCTCCTGGTGTCTGATCTCCTGCTGCTGTTTCAGATAAGCGTTTAATGCCGCTGTGCGTTGGATCTCCTTCGCTGCGGCATAGGCGGTGTAATTGCCGGAAAAAACGCTCGCCTTGGTGTTGTCGATCTCGATCACTTTGTTGGCGATGCGGTCGAGGAAAAAGCGGTCGTGGGAGACGATGATGACGGCGCCGCGGTAGTTTAGGAGCCAGGTTTCCAGCCAGGTGAGGGAGGCAAGATCCAGGTGGTTTGTCGGCTCGTCCAGAATAATGAGGTCGGGTTTTTGCAACAGAAGTTTTCCGAGCGCGACGCGGGTCTTCTGGCCGCCGGAGAGGGTAGAAATCACTTTTCCGAATTCTTCCTCCGCAAAGCCCAGTCCTTTCAAAACGCCTGTTAGTTCACTTTTATACGCGTAGCCGTTTGCCTGTTCGTATCGGTGCGTCAGGGCGGCATAATCCTCCATCAGTTTTTCCAGATGCCCGCCCTGCGCGCTCTTCATCTGCAATTCCAGCGCGTGCATCTGCTGCTCCATGAGGAGGATCTCCTGTTTGACTAAGAGAAGTTCCTGATAGATGGTGTTTTCGCCCGAGACGGCTTCCTGCTGGGAAAGATACCCGACCGTTTTCTCTTTTGCGAACGTCACAAGCCCCTCGTCTGCGGACAGTTCCCCCATGATGATGCGCAGCAGGGTGGTCTTGCCCGCGCCGTTGATGCCGACGATGGCGGCTTTGTCGTGCTCCTCGATGTGAAAAGAAACCTGCTGCAGGACGGGTACTTCCTGAAAGGATTTATGGATATTGTTTACGGATAAGATCATGCTCTCCTCTATTCTGAAACGCAGAAAGCGCATCTGCGTGTTCCCGTTTGTTTTCGAATGTTCCTCATACAGTTTACAGGCAGGCGGCGGCGCTGTCAATTCATTGACAAGAATTTCGACAGGGGGTAAACTGGATATGGTGGGACTTCGCGGCACCACGATACAGACGCAGAAACCGTAAAGTGAGGTGGCGGCATGGCAAGAGCAGACGATAAATTCAAGCCGGCGCTCGTGGGGAAAAAGATCCCGATCCTGACGCTGGACAATAAATGGCACAGACTCTTTACGCAGTCCGAGTTCACGCCGGAATTAAAAGGGCTGGAAAAGAACTTAAACGACCTGTTAAAGCGGCAGGCAAAGCTCAACTCGGAGAGCAAAGAATTAAAAAAGGTCAAGAAAAAGCTGATGGACGACGTGGTGCTCCTTGCGGACGCGATGGGAGAACATCCGACTAAGAAGCAGGATAAAGAGATGTCCGAGAGAAAGCGCCTGATCGAAGAATGCAACGAGAAGATGGACGCTTACGAGGAGGAGATGGTGGAGCTGCCAAGGCAGATCAACCAGTTGAACAACCAGCTCATGCTCATCACGATGGACATCTGTTACCGCAAACTCAAACAAAATACGAAAGAACTTTCCGAGATCGACGAGTGGATCGGAAACATCCGCAGGGAACTCAAGAAAAAAGTGGTGCGAAAGCAGGAGAAAGAAGCGGTGATCGCCAGACTTTATGCTTATATGCACGATATTTTCGGCGCGGAAGTGATCGAGCTTTTCGATATGGAGTACGATCCCGACGAGAAGTATGCAAAGAAAGGCGGCGCAAAGGAAGCGAAGCCGGAAGAAAAGGAAAAGGCGCAGTCTTTAGAGGGCGGACAGGCTTCCGGAACGGACGGGCAGTCGGCTGCCGAAAACGAAAAAGAAGCAGAATGAGTCTTTTTGAATAGGATAAAGTAAGGGAGAAACGGCAGGATGTTGGAGCAATATCAGAGAGTGTATGCGGCGGTCGATCTGTCCGCGATCCTCGATAATATGAAGCGGATGCAGGAAAATTTATATCCGGGCACGATGATGCTCGGCGTGATCAAGGCGGACGGTTACGGTCATGGAGCCGTTCCGATCGGCAGGCAGTTGGAGAGTCTGCCTTATGTGTACGGCTATGCGGTGGCAACGGCGGAGGAAGCGTTTGCACTGCGGCAGGCAGGCTTGCAGAAGCCGATCCTGGTTCTGGGATATACTTTTCCTTATTGTTATGAAGACCTGATCCGGCAAAAGATTCGTCCGACGGTATTTCGGGAGGATCAGGTATGGGAGTTGAGCGATGTTGCGGAACGCCTCGGGGCGAAGGTTTCGGTGCATGTGAAAGTGGACACGGGGATGAGCCGGATCGGTGTGCGGGCGGATGAGAAAGGGCTGGCGCTGTTCCAAAGCCTTGCGGGGCTTCCCCATGTCAGGGTGGAAGGGATCTATACCCATTTTGCCAGAGCGGATGAGAAAGATCAGACTGTGACAAAGGAACAGCTTTTGGAGTTTACCCGCTTTGTGGAGGCGGCACAGTGTACGCTGGAAAAAGAGATTCCGCTGAAACACTGTTCAAACAGTGCGGCTATTCTTACTTTGCGGGAAGCCAATCTGTCTCTGGTGCGGGCAGGGATCGCGCTGTACGGTCTTTCTCCCTCGGAAGCGGTGCCAAAGGAACTTCTGTCGCTTCGTCCGGCGCTCTCCTTAAAAAGCCATCTGGTCTATGTAAAGGAAGTGGAGGCAGGAACACCGATAAGCTACGGCGGAACGTTTGTGACAAAAGAAAGGACGCGGATCGCCACGGTGCCTGTGGGGTACGGAGACGGCTATCCGAGAAGCCTTTCGGGAAAAGGCTATGTTTTGATCCGGGGAAAACGGGCGCCTATTCTCGGCAGGGTCTGCATGGATCAGTTCATGGTGGATGTGACGGCGATTCCGGAGGCATTAGAGGGCGATGAAGTGACGCTGATCGGGAAAGACGGCGCGGAGGAGATCACGATGGAGGCGCTGGGGGCGCTTTCCGGGCGGTTCAACTACGAGTTTGCCTGCAATCTGGGAAAACGGATCCCGCGGATCTATATAAAAGACGGAAAAGTGTATACGACCGAAAAAGAACGGTAATACTATTGCCGGAACAAAGCACTGCCGCAGGGCGGCGAAGGCTTAGTAAATGGCAAAGGAAGTGTCAAAATGAGAAGAGGAGACATCTATTACGCGGATCTAAGACCGGTCGTAGGCTCGGAGCAGGGCGGCGTGCGTCCCGTGCTCATCATACAGAACGATGTGGGAAACCGCCACAGCCCGACTGTGATCTGCGCGGCGATCACATCAAAGTTAAACAAGGCAAAACTCCCCACCCACATCGAACTCAGCGCGGGCAGATATGATATGGTAAAGGATTCCGTGATCCTGCTCGAACAGCTGCGCACGATCGACAAGCAGCGCCTGCGCGACCGGGTATGCCACTTGGATCCCGATATCATGCGGGCGGTGAACAGAGGGCTTATGATCAGTCTGGAACTCAGTACATAGGATGAGATGCGGATTTGACACAAAAGACAATCCCTGCTATGATATTCGGGTATCAGCAGAGTCGGAAAACAAGCGGAGCATTTCGAGTTTTTGCTGATAAAGTATAGGTAAAAGATAAAAAAGGAGAAAAACAAAACATTATGGACGACGGAGGTTCAGGCAGTAGCGGCATCCTGTGGTTTGTCGTCATGCTGGCGCTTGAGATGATCTTTTATGGGTTCAGCGCCGCCATGCAGAATCACAGGGGCGTAGAAAAAGAGGATAACGGTGCGGGCGGCGAAGAAGCCGGAGAGGAAACGGGAAAGCAGAGCAAAAAACAGGCAAGGCTCTTCTATATGACGGAGCATCATGCGGCGTATGCCACGGCTACGCAGCTTGGCGTCGTGACGATCAATCTCCTGCTGGGAGCGTTTATTCTGTATCGGCTGAGCGGCTATATTTCTTTCCTGATCTCGGATCAGGCAAGCGTATACATCGGTCCGTTGTCAGCGTGGCAGTTGAAAGCGATCGTGCTCGTCGTGCCCGTCCTTGTGACGATCCTCCTGCTGTACATAATCATGACCATAGGCGTCATGGTGCCGAAAAAAGCGGCGGCAAAGTATCCGGAGAAGTGGATCTTTGCGCTTGTCACGCCC
Source organism: bacterium (assembly GCA_023666335.1). GTDB lineage: Bacteria > Bacillota > Clostridia > Lachnospirales > Lachnospiraceae > UBA3282. Next base: position 7,281 of record JAMPCE010000043.1, on the reverse strand, counting down.
TTTTACTATTATGTGCGGATCGTATCGCCTTTTGGCAGACTGATCGCGGCGACTTCGCGGGGGATCCTGTATCTGCTCGGCGTGCGGAACGCGGACGATAAGGAGGATGTGACGGAGGAAGAGATCCTCTCTATGGTGAGCGTCGGGCATGAGCAGGGGATCCTGCATGCGAACGAGGCGGAGATGATCACCAATATCTTCGAATATGGCGACAAAGAAGCGCGGGATATCATGATCAACCGGAACAACCTGATCGCCATAGACGGCACGATGACGTTACAGGAGGCGGCGGCTTTCATTGCGGATGCGCACAACAGTCGGTTTCCCGTCTATGATGAGACGATTGACCATATTATCGGCATCCTGCACTTAAAAGACGTGATGCGGATGCAGATGAACGCAAAGATGCGTACCCGCCCCATCGGCAAGATCAAAGGGCTTTTGCGGGAACCCCGCTTTATCACGGAAAACCGCAAGATCAACGATCTGTTTCAGGTCATGCGGAAAGAAAAGATCCAGATGGTCATCGTCATTGACGAGTACGGTCAGACGGCAGGGCTTGTCGCGCTGGAAGACATCCTGGAGGAGATCGTGGGCAACATTCAGGACGAGTACGACGAGGAGGCTGACTATATCCGGGCAAGCGGTGCGGACCGCTATGTGATCGACGGCATGATGCCGCTTGAGGAACTGGAGGAGCGGTTACAGATCTCCTTTGAGGGAGAGCCTTTCGACACGGTAAACGGTTTTGTGATCTCCAGATTGGAGCACATCCCCGAAGAGGGGGAAGATTTTGAATTTTCCTACGGCGGCTACCTCTTCCGTATTCAGGAAGTAAAGGACCGCATGATCCGGAGCGTGACGGCGGTGCGCGAAAAAGCGCCGGACAAAGAGGAAGAATATGAAACCCTGCTGACAGGGAAAGAATAGAACAGAAGAAAGGATGAGAAAACATGTCAGGACATTCCAAGTTTGCAAACATCAAGCATAAGAAAGAGAAGAACGATGCAGCCAAGGGTAAGATCTTTACCATCATCGGCAGAGAGATCGCCGTGGCGGTCAAAGAGGGCGGTCCCGATCCGGCGAATAATTTTAAGCTGGCGCAGGTCATCGCCAAGGCAAAAGCCAACAATATGCCGAATGACACCATCGACCGCGGCATCAAGAAAGCGGCGGGCGAGGGCAGCGGCGTGGATTATAAGTACGTTACCTATGAGGGGTACGGTCCAAACGGCGTAGCGATCATTGTAGACGCTCTGACGGACAATATCAATCGGACAGCCGCTAACGTGCGAAGCGCCTTTACCAAGGGAAACGGCAGCATCGGCACGCAGGGCTGCGTGTCTTTCATGTTTGACAAAAAGGGACTGATCATCGTCGATAAGGAAGAATGCGAAATGGACGCGGACGATCTGATGATGACCGCGCTGGATGCGGGTGCGGAGGACTTTTCCGAGGAGGAGGACAGCTACGAGATCTACACCGATCCCGACCAGTGGAGCGAGGTGGACGCGGCGTTAAAAGAGGCGGGGATCGAGGCGGTATCTTCCGAAGTGACGATGATCCCGCAGAACTGGGTGGAGCTCACCGACGAGGGCGCGGTCAAGAATCTGCAGAGGACGCTCGATCTTCTGGAAGAGGATGACGATGTGCAGGCAGTCTATCACAACTGGGAGTGAGCGATGAGCGAAAAGTGCTTCTAAAGACGTCCCGCCATGGGACGGGACGCCAAGAAGCACTATGTTTCGCTCTGGAGAATGCCTGAAAAGCGGCATTCTCCACTTGAAGGAGAAGATACGATGTATAAAAAAGAGACAATTTGTATTCAGTCGGGCTGGCAGCCGAAAAACGGGGAGCCGCGCGTGCTTCCCATTTACCAGAGCACGACGTTTAAGTATGAGGATTCCGAGCAGATGGGGCGGCTGTTCGATCTGGAGGAGAGCGGTTACTTTTATTCCAGACTGCAAAATCCCACGAATGACTGCGTGGCGGCGAAGATTTGTGAATTGGAGGGCGGCGTGGCGGCGATGCTCACGTCTTCCGGGCAGGCAGCGAACCATTATGCCGTTTTCAATATCTGTGAGGCGGGAGACCATGTGGTGATGAGTTCCACGGTCTACGGCGGCAGTTTTAATCTGCTCACCTGCACGATGAAGAAAATGGGGATCGAATGCACCGTGGTCGATCCCGACGCGCCGGCGGAAGAACTGGCGAAAGCCTTTCAGGAAAATACAAAATGCGTGTTTGCGGAGACCATTGCCAATCCCGCGCTGGTGGTACTGGATATTGAAAAATTTGCGCGTCTGGCGCATGAGCATCAGGTGCCGCTCATTGTGGACAATACCTTTGCGACGCCCATCAACTGCAACCCTTTTGCATGGGGCGCGGATATCGTGACGCATTCCACCACGAAATACATGGACGGACATGCGATGGCGATCGGCGGCTGCATCGTGGATTCGGGCAATTTTGACTGGGCGGCATATCCCGATAAATTTCCGGGGCTCTGCACGCCGGACGAGTCCTACCACGGCGTCGTCTACACGGAAAAATTCGGCAAGGCTGCCTATATCACGAAAGCGACCAGCCAGCTCATGCGCGACTTGGGTTCCATCCAGTCGCCGCAGAATGCTTTTCTGTTAAATGTCGGACTGGAGACCCTGCCTTTGCGGATGGAGCGGCATTGCTATAATGCGCAGAAATGCGCGGAGTATCTGGAAAGGCATACAAAAGTGGCATGGGTGAACTATCCGGGTCTTCCCGGGAATAAATACCATGCGCTGGCGGAAAAATATATGCCTAACGGCACCTGCGGGGTGATATCTTTTGGCTTAAAGGGCGGCAGGGAAGCCGCGGCGAAGATGATGGATCATCTGAAACTGGCTGCGGTCGTAACGCATGTGGCGGACGCCAGAACAAGTGTTCTGCATCCGGCGAGCCACACCCACAGGCAGATGAACGACGAGCAGTTAAAAGAGGCAGGTGTTGCGCCGGATCTGATCAGGCTCTCCGTGGGGATCGAACACATTGACGATATCATTGCGGATCTGGAGCAGGCGATTTCGGCTGTATAGACCGCAGAGAAAAGGATGAAACTATGACCTATCGGAAAACATGGCTCAGTTATGTGATCTGGTTCTTTTATGCCTGCCTTTGCGTGATGCTCCTGGCGGTTTCGGGTGATTCCGTTTATCATATCTATGCAAAGGCGGCTCCCGCAAATCTGGGCGTCATTCTGATCTTTCCGCTGCTTGTGTGCAGTTATCTGGCGCTCAGACAGGGTTCTTTGGAAATCAGAAAAAGAAAAAGTATTTCCTTTCACAGCAGGCAGATGATCGAAGCTTTCTGCGTATCGGTCTCTTTTGTGTTCGGTTTTCTGGCAAGACTGCGCATGTTATTGGCTTATGCCGCCGTGCTTTCATCTTCCGGCGATAAGTTGTCGGCGGGATTTATGGAAAAGGCGTTTGTCAGGGCGGGAGAGAGCGTCGCACCGATCGCACACGGGGTCAGTTATCTGTATGTGCTCATGCTCTCCGGCGTTTTTTCTTTTTTGGGGAACAGTGCGGGCGCGGCGATTTTTCTACAGATCGTTTTACAGCTTCTTGCCATGCTTGTGGCATATCGGCTCATAAAGGCGGCTGCCGGGCGTTTTGCGGCATGTGTGAGCCTTCTCCTCATGGCGTTTTCACCGATCTATGTGGAGATGGCGGCAGACATTACGCCGGAATGCCTGTTTCTTCTTTTGTATCTGTTTGGTCTGTCGTTTGCCGTCTTTTATGTGCGTGCGGCGTTCGCCGGCAGTTCTGTCTTTGGGAAAGCCCCGTTTGCGATCCTGCCTGGGGCGGTGATTGGCATTCTGGCATATTTTGAATTGTCCGCCGTGACAATCCTTTTTTTCTTTGCTGTGTTGTTTGCCGGCGGGAAAAAGGAGGAGCAGACGGCGGAGATCAGAAAAAATATCCTGCGTCTTCTTGCGGCGGTCGTATCCTGCGTGGCGGCATTTTTCATTCTGATCGCGGCAGATGCCGCATTAAGCGGCGTTTCTTTGGAAAGAAGCCTGTATGTCTGGGCATATCCTTATATGCAGGCTGGTTTCCCTGTTTCCCGTCTGGGAGAACTGTTTGGAAACGCCCTGTTCTGCGCGGCGCTTTTTTTGCCGGCGGCTTTTTTGGTCTTTGCGTTTTTAAAGAGCGGAAAAGAGCAGGATCATGTGATATGGCTCTTTTTCTGCATCCTGTTTACTCCGTTTCTTTTCTGGGAGATCTGGACGTTGGAGCTCTCCGGGCTTGCGCTCTTTTTCTGGAGCGTGGCGGCGGCGCTTGGCATTAAGAACTGTTTGTTTGGCAAGGAAGCAGAGGTGATGCAGGCAAAGATCGAGGAGATCAACGCGTTCGCGGAACCGATACCCGTGCCGCCTGCGCCCGCAGAGCCTGCTTTGGAGCAAAAGCCGCGGTTTCTTGAAAATCCGCTGCCTCTGCCGAAAAAGCATATCAAAAGAGAGATGGATTATGATTACGCCGTCACGCCGGAGATGATGCACTTTGATGTGGAACCGACGGAGGGGGATGACTTCGTAGTGTAGTCGGATATGCGCCGCGGCGTTCGGGCATTCTGCATAGAATCTTTCAAAACAGCGATACTAAGAGAGAACCCCTTTCAGGGTTCTCTTTTATATCATTGGGAAATTGCGGCAGAATCAATCATGGAGGTGTCGTCTGTTATGGGAAATCAAAAAGACGGTAAGGGAAAAAACGAGCGCGGCAGGGAGGAAAACGAAAAGGAGAAGAAGCGGGAAAACGAGAAACTGAAAGACGAGCGGATCGAAAAGACAGGGCAGATGACGCTGGATGAAAACAGAGAACATCATAAGATCCATCTGCTCACCATCATCGGCGAGGTGGAGGGGCACGACAACTTAAACAGCAACGCCAAGACGACAAAGTATGAGCATATCCTGCCGCAGCTTGCGGCGATCGAGGACAGCAGCGAGGTGGACGGGGTACTCATCCTCTTAAACACGATGGGCGGCGACGTGGAGGCGGGGCTTGCCATCGCGGAGATGATCGCCTCTTTGAGCAAACCGACAGTGTCTTTAGTGCTTGGCGGCAGCCATTCCATCGGGGTGCCGATCGCGGTGAGTACGGATTATTCCTATATCGTGCCGACCGGAACTATGGTGATCCATCCGGTGCGTCTAAGCGGTATGGTGATCGGGGTTCAGCAGACTTTCGATTATTTCAAGCAGATCCAGAACCGCATCACAGGCTTTGTGTGCAGTCATTGCAGGATTCCCAAGCCGAGGCTTGAGGAACTGATGATGGAGACGGGCATGCTCACGAAAGACGTCGGCACCGTGCTGGTGGGACGGGAGGCAGTGGAGGAGGGCATCATCTGCGAGGTGGGCGGCATCCGCGACGCGATCGGAAAATTACACGATATGGTAGGAAAGAAAAAGGAAGATACAAAATAAAGGATGACAACACAAAGGGAAGATGCTATACTAATATAGATAATTTATGGAAACAGGCAGGAGGCAGTCATGGCGGGTCAGCGTACGAGGGGGTCGTCAGCGGGAAAAAAGAATACGGGAACGGGAAGAAGCAGGGCTGCGGGAAGCCGGACAGCTGCAAGGCGCAGACAGCCGGATCCGCCGATGGATCTGGCGATCCGCAATGAGATTCTCCTGTTTGTGCTGGCAGCTGTCGCGCTCATTCTCTTTCTCTGCAATTTCGGCGTGATCGGGACGGTGGGAGACGCCGTCAGCCGCGTGATGTTCGGACTGTTCGGGCTGCTTGCGTATGCTGCGCCCCTCCTGATCTTTCTGATGATCGCTTTTGGCATTTCCAATATCGGAAACCGGATCGCGACCAGAAAGCTGATCGCAGGCGCTGCATTCTTACTGCTGCTTGGCATGGTCTTTGAATTTTTCAGCACGAACCCTGCGCAGGCGGAGAGCTATCAGATCGCAGAGATCTACGGTCGCTGCAGCGAGGGAAAGCAGGGCGGCGGCGTACTGGCGGGATCGCTTGCCTATCTGTCCTGTAAGTTTCTCGATATGGTGGGTACGGTGCTTCTGATCTTAGTGCTTGGCATCATCTGTCTGGTGGTCATTACGGAAAAGTCGTTGATCGGCGGCATGGCGGCGGGTGGCAAAAAAGTTTACGAGCGTTCCAGAGAGGACGCCGCATGGCGCAGGGAACGGGCAAACGAGCGGCGGAAAGCACAGGCACAGAGGCGCGAAGAGAGCGAGCGGGCGCGCAGGGAAAGAGAAGAGGAGCTGGAGAACGAAAAGATCCTGCGGATGGATAAGAAAGTTTCCGGCGTGATGTTAGATACGGAGCTCGGACGGGAAGAAGAGCGCGCAAAAGAAGAAAAAATACGGGACGATATCCATGAGATCGTACTCAATGACGAGGATGACGACGACGGAATGAATGCGCTGCCGTCTGCGGACAGGCAGGATCGCCCGTTCGGCCACTACATAGAACAGGAAGCGGAGGAAGCGTATGAGCCTCCCGTGCAGGAGGATACGGAGGATGTCCCGTCCGGGCGTCCCACGGATTCATGGCAGCCCATGACGGGCAATCAGATGAAGCCCGCTTCCGGCAGACCGCGCGCTGTCGCGGCAAAGAAGCCGGAGACCGGAAGCGTGAAATCCGCGCCGCCGCGCGGCGCAAGAACCGCATACCGTTTCCCGACAACGGATCTTCTGGATGCGAGGCGCGGTAAAAAAGGGGGAGATTCCGAAAAGGAACTTCGCGAGACGGCGCACCGCTTAGAACAGATTCTTTCCGATTTCGGGGTAAAAGTGACCGTTACACAGTACAGCAGAGGACCTTCCGTGACTCGCTACGAGCTGCAGCCGGAACAGGGCGTGAAAGTCAGCAAGATCGTGGGACTCACCGACGATATCAAGCTGAATCTTGCGGCTACGGATATTCGGATCGAAGCGCCCATTCCCGGCAAGGCGGCGGTCGGTATCGAGGTGCCGAACAAGGACAATACGGCTGTGCCTTTCCGGGATATGGTGGAGTCTTCCGAGTTTAAGCAGTTTTCTGCCAATCTGATCTTTGCGGTCGGTAAGGATATCGGCGGAAAGATGGTGTTTGCGGATATTGCGAAAATGCCGCATCTTCTGATCGCGGGCGCGACGGGATCGGGCAAATCCGTCTGCATCAACACCATCATCATGGGCATTTTATACAAAGCGCATCCGGATGATGTAAAGATCATCATGATCGATCCGAAGGTCGTGGAACTGAGCGTTTACAACGGCATTCC
>JAMPCE010000042.1 GCA_023666335.1 bacterium | reverse complement strand
TTACTTTCATTATTATAATCTCTAAATTGTATATAACGGATAACTCCTGATTATCTATAATTTATATATGACTGCTTGTATGCGACAGTGTGATATGATTTTGATATATACCTTATGTGACGAACGAAAAAGCGTCAACAAAGAATCATAAATACTATTGACTTTTCTGCGGCAAACGATTACAATAACCCTATCAAAGAATTTCTAACAGGTGTGCATTCGCACATTCAAGACAGCTTCTGTCGGATTTCTCTTTGAGACACAACAGAAAACGGCAGGAGAAAGTGGAATGCGGCACACCGCGGCATATCGTATCCTGCCACCACAAAGGAGGATACCTATGTCAGGAAGAAGACAAAAGAAAAAGAGTTACAGTAACAGGAACGGGAGGGCCGGACGGAGCCAAAACCGAAGCCGGAACGGCAGACAGTCACAGAAGCAAGTGCAGCGGAATGTGAAAGACCGTCTCTTCCGCTATCTGTTCGAGAAGGACAGGGACGCGCTGCTGGATCTTTACAATGCGCTGAACGGGACGGACTACCGCGACCCGTCACGGCTTGAGATCGTGACGATCGAGAGCGCGGTCTATGTGGTGATGAAGAACGACCTTGCTTATATCCTGTCAGGGACGCTCAGTATGTACGAGCACCAGAGCACCTACAGCCCGAACCTGCCGGTGCGCTTCTTCATCTATCTGGCGCAGGAATATCAGACAGTGATCGAGCGGGCGGAAAAGAGTCTGTACGGGAGCGGGCGGATCAGCCTGCCGACGCCGCAATGCGTGGTCTTCTACAATGGCACAAAGGAACTGCCGGAGGAGACGACGCTCAAACTCTCGGATGCCTTTGAGAATAAAAAGGCAAAGGCGGACGTGGAACTGACGGTGCGGATGTTGAACATCAACCACGGGCATAATGAGCGGCTGATGGAACAGTGCCGCGTTCTGGAAGAATACTCGAAGCTGGTCGCTGTGACAAGGGACTTCATGCGCACCACGAAAGACTTGCAGGCAGCTTTGGATCAGGCAATCGACTACTGTATCAAAAACGGGATCTTAAAAGAGTTCCTGCTACGGAACCGTGCGGAGGTGTTAGGGATGCTGTTAGAGGAATTTGACGCAGAGAAATATGAGCGGACGATCCGCGGGGAAGGTCTTGCAGAGGGCGAAGCAAACAAACTTCGGGAGCAGGTTCGGAAGAAACTTGCCAAAAACAAACCGATTTCGTTGATCGCAGAGGAGCTGGAGGAAGAGATTTCTGTAATCGAGGCGATCATCGGGCAGCTGCGGCATTAAAAGAGGGATCTGAAAGAAGACGGTAAAGAACCGAAAGTGCGCCTTCGGTTCTTTTTCCACTTTCCATGATATTCTTCCTCACACCCGAAAATCTTTCCGCGGATGCTTCGTTGCCAGAATATTCCGCTGCTTCGCCACCGAGACATGCGTATAGATTTCCGTGATATTGATGGAACTGTGCCCCAGCATCTCCTGAATGCAGCGGATATCCACATCCGCATCCAACAGGCTTGTAGCAAAGGTATGACGGAACATATGCGGTGTGATATGCTGCTCGATGGATGCCAGAGCGGTGTATTTGTTAATCATCCTGCGCACGGACTGGTCGGAGAGGGCGTCTCCGCTACGGTTTACAAAAAAATAGCCGAGAGGCTGTCTTTTTGCGCGGACGCTTTCGTCATATTCCGCGAGAACGGAGAGAACGGCGTCGCTGCCGATCTGTAAGCGCCGCTCCCGGCTTCCTTTTCCGTAGATGAGGATCGTTCCGTCCGACAGGTTTACATCGCCGGCCCGCAGGGAGCAGAGTTCGGAGATCCGCATACCTGTTGCAAACAGCAGTTCCGCTACGGCGGCGTCCCGCAGGGTGGTCTGCTTTTGGCAGGGAGTCGGCGCAGTCGCGTGCTGACGATATATGGTGGATAAAAACAACTCGACGGTACGCAGGGGTATGGTCTTTGGCAGGATGAGCGGTTCGCGGAATCGGACGCGGATCCTGTTAAAGGGGTTCTTTTCAAGGAGTTCCCGATATTCGAGATAGTGAAACAGCGCTTTTACGGAAGCTATTTTGCGCTTCGCGGTTCTGGGTCTGTATTCCGCGTGCAGCCGCGCAATATATCGCTCCAGAGACTCTGAGGTGATCTCCGTGATTCGACATTCTGGAATCTGTTCGCAAAACTGGCGCAGATCGATCCGATAGGCTTTCAGTGTTTTTGGGTCGAGACATTTCTGCGTATCGCAGTAGTTCAGGTAATCTTTTATACAGGTTTTGGTATTCATGATATGATTCTCCCTTTCTTTTGTATGGTGCTTCCATTTTAGCCTATTTCCATTTGGAGCAGGGAGTATTATAATAGGATTGGAATTTGTAACGACACGAAAGGACGTTTTGCATGATCGACAAACAAACTTTCCATCCCTTAAATTACATAAAAAAGGAAGAATATTCCGGCAGCATGGAGGGGATGCGTTACCTTTTGAAAAGGGAAAAGAGCGGGGAGGAGGATGTGATCCGGGTGACGGTCTGGCCGGAACCGCTCGGCGTCTATCGTACGCCCGAGGAAAAGAAGACCTGGACGGAGGTGCCCCTGACGGCGGAGGGCGTGGAACAGGCGGCGGACTGGCTGAATGAACAGTACGAGACGAGAAAGGAGTATTGGCTGGAAAATCTGCGCCGCCCCTGGACGGAGGTGTGATTTTCCACAAGATTTACATAAATATTTGTTCAGATTGTGGAAAATAGAGAAAAAACTTGCATTATATACAAGATAGAGTATATAATAGAAAAGGTAGTTGACATAAAGCTAATCGCGACGGGCGTGAGCGGGGACTTGGAGGCAGCGATATGGCGGCACTTAATCTGAATGCAGTATTTTTTAACCATGAGATCTCATTCTGCAAGGTCTACAATGCGGAGAGTAGGGAAAAGCTGGAAAAACTTCTGGTTTCCAATCGCATCTCCTTTTTTATAGAATGGCCGGAGCGGCATTTCTGGGAACGTATTCTGGGAAATATCAGCGGGAAGCAGGAAGTGTTTACGATACATATCAATGAAGCGGACACGACGCTTGCCAGAGATCTGGCGGAAGGGATCGAGAGCGTACAGATCGCGTCGGCATAGCGGAATTGCCGGAAAAGTATAAAGTGTGATAATATGACCCTGGGATTTCCTGGGGTTCTTTTATATAAGTGGGAAATTGCGGCAGAATTGCAACGAAAAATCGTTTGAAGAGTAAATTTTGCGGAAGGGATAGAGCAGATGGGAAAGGAAGCGGGAACAGAGAAGAGGAGAACGAACAGCCGTAAGGAGGGGAAAGCCGATGGCGGCAGGAGGCAGAGCCTCTGTCCGGTCTCCGATCAGTGCGGCGGCTGCCGGTTCGTGGATATGCCTTATAAAGAGCAGATCAGGCGGAAACAGCGGCAGGCGGAGCAGCTTTTGAAAGAATACGGCAGGGTCATGCCGATGATCGCGATGGAGGAACCGGCTCATTACCGCAACAAAGTGCATGCGGTCTTTGCATTTCAGAAAGGCAGGGGGATTGTCTCCGGGATCTATCAGGAAAAGAGCCATCGGGTGATATCCGTGGAGAACTGTCTGCTGGAGGATCGAAAAGCAGGGGAGATCATTCAAAGTATCCGTCAATTGGCAAGATCCTTTAAGCTGAAAGCTTACGATGAGGACAGCGGGTACGGTCTTCTGCGCCATGTGCTGATCCGCGTGGGGCATGTGACGGGAGAGATCATGGTGGTGCTGGTACTTAGTTCGCCGATCCTGCCTGCAAAGAAGCATTTTGTGGAAGAGTTATGTAAACTACATCCGGAGATCACTACGATCCTGATCAATGTGAACAACAAACACACCAGCATGGTGCTGGGGGAAAAGGAGCAGGTGGTCTACGGAAAAGGCTATATTGAGGACGAGCTTTGCGGCAGGCGGTTCCGCATCTCCGCAAAATCCTTTTATCAGGTCAATTCCCGACAGACCGAGGCGCTTTATGCAAAGGCGGCGGAGTACGCGCAGCTGACGGGAAAGGAAACGGTAGTGGACGCTTACTGCGGCATCGGTACCATTGCGCTGGCGGTGGCGGGACAGGCAGGTAAGGTCATCGGTGTGGAGTTAAATCAGGATGCGGTGCGTGACGCCGTCACGAATGCCAGACGAAATCAGATCAAGAATGCGGATTTCTATCTGAACGATGCGGGGCGTTTCCTGACGCAGATGGCAAATGCAGGGGAAAAGGTGGATGTGGTCTTTCTGGATCCGCCAAGGAGCGGCAGTACGGAGGAATTTCTGGACGCGCTGATCCGCATCCTGCCGGAGCGGGTGGTCTATATTTCCTGTGAGCCGGAAACTTTGGCGCGGGATTTAAAGTATCTGACCGCAAAGAGCGATTATCGGGTGCGGGAGATGACGCCGGTGGATATGTTCCCTTTCACGGAGCATATCGAGACGGTTTGCCTGCTTCACCGGAAACGGCAGTAACGGAGGAGGATCAATGGAAGAATCTTATCAGCGTATGCCGGCACGTTTCCTGCTTTTTGGCATGCTTGGCGTGGCGGTCGTTTTGCGCATTGTATCCATAAGAAACGATAAGGAGACGGCAGAAGAAATGATGCCGCAGGAACAGGAAGCGGCAGCTGCAGAACAGCCTGACGAAGCGGAAATCGAAAGAATCGTCGGGAAGATAGAGGAAGAAAAAACGGAGCCTGAAACGGAAGCCGAAGCGGAAAGCCCGGTCTATGGTTTTGTGGAGACGGAGGATACGGTTTCGATCGACAGCGCGGACGTGATCAGCGCCCATGCGGTTTTGATAGACGAGAGCGCAGATACGATCGTTGCCGCAAAAGGAGCGAAAGAGCGGATCATGCCGGCTTCCATGACAAAGGTTCTGACGCTTTTGGTGGCGGCGGAGCACATTCCGGAGGAGGAATTGGACGATTCGTTTACGATGACACTTGAGATCACGGATTATGCCTATGTCAATGATTGCAGTTCCGTGGGATTTTTGGACGGGGAAGAGGTGTCGGTGCGCGATCTGTTCTACGGAACAGCCCTGCATTCCGGCGGGGATGCCGCGCTGGGGCTGGCTTTCTATGCGGCAGGCTCGCAGGAAGCCTTTGTGGAGATAATGAATGAAAAGCTCAGGGAACTTGGCATAGCGGGCAGTACGCATGTTACCAACTGCGTCGGGCTCTACGATGAGGCGCATTACAGTACGGTTTATGATATCGCGGTCATCATGAAAGCGGCTATGCAGAACGACTTTTGCAGGAAAGTCCTGTCGGCGCATCGTTATACGACGAAACCGACAAAGGAGCACCCGGACGGAATCGAGATCTCTAACTGGTTTCTGCGAAAGATCGAGGACAAGGATACCGGAGGCGAAGTGCTCTGTGCCAAGACGGGCTATATCGTTCAGTCCAAAAACTGTGCGGTGAGCTTCGGTACGTTTGCGGGCGGAACGCCTTATATCTGTGTGACGGCAGGCTCTACGAGCAACTGGCGGTGTATTTATGATCATGTGGAGATCTACAACCGCTATGTGCCGTCGGAATGAAATACATTGAAAAGAGGGGCAGGGAAGTGGTATACTGATAACACTGAGGCGGGTTTATGAGAATGAGAGAGGAAGAGCGTCCATGCAAAAAGGAAGAATCGGAAGAGGCGTAAAGAGAGCGCTGGCGTTTGTGCTCGCGGCTTTGTTGTGGGCGGAGGGAACGCTTGGGAGCGTATGCGCCGCGGAGACGATCCAATCGGAAGAAACCGTTTCGAAAAACACGACGCAGGTGGAGGAAAGCATCTCGGAAAACACGGCGGAACCGGAACTGCCCGAAGAGGAATCCGCATCCAGGGAGGCAGAGGAAAAAACCGTGCAGGCGGAGGAGAGCGTCTCGGAAAATACGCCGGACATAGCGGATTCGGAGGAAACGCTTCCGCCGGAATACATTGCAGGAGCAGGGGAAGCGCTGGGGGAGCCGCCGCTGATACAGGAAGACGGAACAGCGGGCGGTATTCGTCTTTACAATAATGAAGTTATGTCAACCACTTCGGCTGGCACGACCGTACAAACGCCGAGCACGACAGATATCATTGCCCGTTACAAGGATTATTCCTGGTCACTCAGTGCAGCGAATACTTACAGTGTCAGACCTTCGACTAAGAAACCCTACGAAGCGGGACATCTTTCCGATGTCAGTCTGCACAATACGCTGGATCTCTTAAATTTTATCCGCTATGTGGCGGGAGTCCCTGCGGATGTGACGTTGAATGAGGACTATACCAACCTGGCGCAGGCGGGGACGCTGCTAAACTGTGTGAACGGGCAGTTGACGCATACGCCTGGCAGACCGTCGGGCTTTACGGAAGAGGATAACGACCTTTATGAGAAAGGAAAGGCAGGCTGCGGTAGCAGTAATATCGCGTATAACTACGGCAATCTGGCAAAGTCTCTGTTAAACGGCTGGATGTACGACGGCGATGCCGGAAATATCAGCGCAATGGGGCACAGGAGATGGGTGTTAAACCCGTCCATGACGCAGACGGGGTTTGGTGCGGTTGGCGCCTACTCCGCGATGTATGCCTTTGACAGAAAGGGCAGCAGTATCACGGACTATGTGGCATGGCCCGCCCGCAATATGCCAATCGAGCTGATGAACGGTCACGGGACGCCCTGGACGTTGAGTCTGGGGAGCGATTACAAGGAGGCGGAGCAGGGGCAGGTCGTCGTGACCCTGAAAAATGCCGCTTCGGGAAAGACATGGACTTTTTCCGAGCAAAGGGCGGACGGCTATTTTGCGGTGAATACGGACAGATATGGGATGCCGAACTGCATTATATTCCGCCCGAATAATTTCAGTTATGATAAAAAATCGCAGTTTCAGGTGACGGTCACAGGTCTGAAAGACAAAGACGGCAATGCGGCGGCGATCAGCTATAACGTGGATTTCTTTTCGCTGTCCGATACGCCGAAAGAAGTTGCGAGTGTAAAACTGGACACGGAAAACCTGCATCTTCTGCTGGGCGATACGACGGGAAAGGCGCAGGGAACGCTTCATGCCACGATCGCGCCGTCCAACGCGGCGGACAAGACTCTGACATGGGAGAGCAAGCAGCCGGAGACAGCGATCGTCGATCAGAGCGGCATCGTGACGGCTGTCGGTGTGGGTGAGACCACGGTTACGGTCACGACGGCAAACGGGATGCAGGATGCCTGCACCGTCAAGGTGTCGTCGTATACGCTGACGGCGGAGGGGATTGCCCCAGGCGAAGAAACTGACACCTACAGTCTGCGTTTTGAGATGGTCGGCTTTGACGCTCCGGGAAGCGGAAAGAAGCTTACGGTCCGGGACGGGGAAAAAGACAGTGCGGATCAGGTGGAATGGACCAGCGAAAACGAGCATGTGGCAACGGTAGATGCGGACGGCACAGTCACGCCCGTGGGTGTCGGCGAAGCCACAATCTGGGCGAAGATCGAGAAAGGCTTGCAGATCCTTTCCTGTGAGGTAAAGGTGGAAAATGCCGAACTGCCGACGATGCAGATACGGGCGGATCGTCCGCAGATGAAAAAGGGCGAGGCAGGGCTGCTGCGTGCCTATTTGAGCCCAGCAGGCACAACATGGGAAAATAACACATGTAATTATATTAAGTGGATTTCCGACAACGGGGACGCGGTCGTTTTTGAACAGATAGGAACGGATGGCACGATCGTTCGGAGCGGCGATACCGTCAGCGGAAATACGGTTACGGTGCGGGCAAAGGCGGCGGGAAAGGCGACAGTTACCGCGCAGATCGTCAATGACATGGGACAGCCTGCTGCCGCCGGTGACGGAAAAGAGCTGGCATCCTGCGAGATAGAAGTATTGGCAGGCGCTGAACTGCCTGCGGAAGCGGATCGACCCCATGCCATCGCCCTGACCAATATACAGAAGACTTTACAGGAAGTGGAACTGCCGGAGGGCTGGAGCTGGAAAGATCCGGACACCTCCCTGGCGCAGTTTGCCGGGCAGCGGTCGAAGACTTTTCGGGCGCAATATCAGCCCGCAGGAGCAGACATCGAGCCTGCGGAGGCGCTCCTGCCCGTGTATTTTATCACGTTGGAGAGCATTTCGCTGCGGGTGGAGCATACGGATGCGGCGGATGGGACACAGGAAGTCTCCGTTCTGAAAAACGGGTGGGAAGCGGAATGTTATGTAAACTATTCGTTTGCAGAAGCGCTGGAACAGTACGAGGAGCAGTTCGCGGAGCAGAACGGGCGAAGACTGGAAGATAACGCGTGTTATAAAAAACAGAAGCAGGAACTGCTGGAACAGTTGGAACGGGAGACCGTCCTGACGAGCAGCAGACCGCAGACGGCAGCAGTAGGGAAAAACGCGGCGGGAAAGACGATCCTGCGCGCCGCAGCGCCCGGTGATATGGCGCTGAAAGCGCAGTTGAAAGTGGGTGCAAAGACTTTTAGCGCGAGCAGGAAATTTACGGTGGCGGAAGACGTGGAAGCCGCTTTTGCGGTCTCGGGAATCGAGCATTTTGAAAAGGCGGCGAGCGGGGAGGGCGTCCCCTACCGCTACGAGGGAGAGTTAAGCGCTTTTCCGGCGGATGCGCCGAAAGGGATCAACAGTAAGATCGTGCTGACGATGGCGGGCGTCACAAAGCTTACGGTAAAGAGCGGCAACGGTAAAGTGGTAACGGTAAAGTCCTCCGCCGTAAAAGCGGACGGGATGGGAACATTTGAGATCCCGCTTGCAGTCAGGGCGGCGGGAACAGCCGAGATCACAGTGACCGGAAACGATCCGGCAAAAACGGTCCGCGCACTGACGCTGGTGGTGACGGACGCCTGCCCGGGGCTTAGCGAAGAGACGGTCACGGTCAACAAGCAAAGGACGGTGGGCACGGCATTCTGTCTCTATGCGGCAAAGGACGCAAAAGGAACTTATTATAAAATAACTAATGTTATTTTTACGGATAGTGAAAAGGGCGGACAGCACAGCGGTAAATTTATCCTGCGGGCGGGCGGGAGCGTGGCGGACGGGAGCCGCTGGAACGGCAGTATTACTGCAAAGGAGGAAACAAAGACAGGCACATACAAGCTGAATCTCCAGGTTACGGTCAAGGCGGGGGATCAGGAAAAGCGTTATGAACTTCCCTTTACCGTGAAAGTAACGTCTGTCAAGCCCAAATGCACGGTAAAGCAGAAGAATAAGCTAAATCTTTTCTATCAGGATACGAGCAGTCTTTTGGTCTTTGACACGGAGGAGAAGATCGAGCGCGTAAGCCTTACGGGCTGCGATTATCAGGTAAAACGTGGGACGGGTGAAGAGGCGGACGCTTATCTGCTGGCGCCGTACGCGGGCGCGACCTTAAACAGCAGGCGAAAGGGGACCCTCAACATCGGGCTGGAGGGCTGGCGGGATCTGACAGTGTCTTTCACCGTGGGCGTGGAGAAAAAGGCAATTAAAATAACGCCTGTTACTGGAACGTATACGCTGTATCCGAACAGCGGCATTACCACGGCGAAGATCACGGTGAAAAATCCGGAGACGCTGCCGTGGCAGGATATGACGGTCAGGAAAAATTCCGATCAGGCGAAAGGAAACTATACGGCGGATCTGAAAAAGGAGGAACAGGCGATTCTCCTTACGGGAAAGAATCTGAACAGGGCAGACAGCTTCCGCCTGACGCTCTCGCTTGACAGTACAGGCTGGGCGGAGCCGGTGAATCTCACTTGCAATGTAAAGGTGAATCTGAAAGAGCCGTCCATCGCCTTGGAAAAAAAGACATTGCAGCTTAACGCAAACGAGGCATATATGGGGTATGACGCTGCTTCTACCGCCGTCAGATGGAAGAGCGGCGGGGACATTCTGACGGATCAGGGCGTCCGGGTGAGCGTCTACTGCGATCCGAAAGACGCCAAGGCGAAAGCGCTGGTGGCGGAGAGCAAAGTGATCTTTGCGGTCGATCGAAAAAACGGCGCATATCAGGTGAGCGCGCGGCTGAATAACAAGGCGGCGGCGTCCGGCAGTTACAAGTATATCGTGCAGGCGGCGAAAGACGGGAAGATCTGGAGGACGCCGCTTGCGTTAAAGGTGGTGAATACCGCGCCTGACAAGGCGGTGAAGATCGCGGCAAAGGGCAGCATCGACGTATTGAACCGAGACGGCAGTTTTATGACGCTGACGCCCGCGCTTAAGGCGGTGAACGGAAGCTTTGTGACAGCGGCGGACGAAAACGCGGCAGGCGGAAAGGAAGTGACGCTGACAGGACGGGACGCCCATCTGTTCCGGGCGGTCTGGAGTGCGGACGGAAAAACGGTTGAGCTGCGGGCGAAAGAAAACGTAACGCTTGTTATTAAATTTCAGTATATGGTAACGCCGATCCTTGTCATACGGAATGTCTGTGGAGATCTGGAGGAGATGCAGACGGCGCCTGTGAAGTTTAAGCTGAAACAGGGCAGCGTGAAAGTGACGGCTTCGCCGAAGTCCGCCCTGATGTACAGCGGCGCTTACAACGGCGCAGAGATCGATATGAATGCGGTCCTAAAGGGTGCGGACGCGCCAAAGATTGAGAAAGTGGTCCTTGCGGGAAACACGGATGCCTTTGCTTATGTATATAATAAGGAGGGGAAGGGGACGCTTACCATGAAAGGCACGGGACGCGCCGTCAAGGGGAAGACCTATTCCCTGCCGTTACAGGTCTTCTTCGCGGAGCGGGCGGATAACGGGAAGCCTGTTACGGTCAGGGTCACAGTGAAAGTAAAGTAAGGAGAGAAAGCGGGATATGCAGTTAGCAGCAGGATTGTTGATTCCCTTTTTGGGAACGACCCTCGGTTCGGCGATGGTATTTTTCATGCGGGGGATGCATAAGGAGATAGAAAAGCTTCTTTTGGGCTTTGCCGCGGGCGTTATGATCGCCGCGTCGGTGTGGTCGCTTTTGATTCCGGCGATCGATATGGCGGGAGAACAGGGGCAGATCGCATGGCTTCCGGCGGCAGGGGGCTTTCTGGGCGGTATGGCATTCCTATTGGTTTTGGACAGTCTGATCCCGCATCTGCATCTGGAGAGCGAAAAGCCGGAGGGCGTGGAAAGCTCGTTAAAAAAAACGACCATGCTTGTCCTTGCGGTGACGCTGCATAATATTCCGGAGGGAATGTCCGTCGGCGTCACTTTCGCGGGCGCGCTGATCGGGGATGCGGGGATCACCATGACGGGCGCGTTTGCGCTGGCGGTGGGGATTGCCATCCAGAATTTTCCGGAGGGCGCGATTATTTCCATGCCGCTTAGAAGCGAGGGCGTTTCCAAATGGCGCTCTTTTGCCTATGGGGCGCTGTCCGGCATCGTGGAGCCTGTCGGCGCGTGTATCACGCTCCTTCTGGCGGAGCAGGTCGTCTCGGCGCTTCCGGTGTTTTTGTCCTTTGCGGCGGGAGCGATGATCTATGTGGTGGTGGAGGAACTGATTCCGGAGGCGCAGGCAGGAGAGCACAGCAATATCGCGACAGTCGGCGTGGCGATCGGGTTTGTGATCATGATGATCCTGGATGTGGCGCTGGGATAAGCGCAGACACAACAGCCTGCGCATCAAGAATGATATAGCATAAAGGAGGTTTACTATGGAGGCAAAAAAACTGGGGTTCGGTCTGATGCGGCTGCCGTTACATAATCCGAATAACGCGGCGGACATCGACATGGAAACGACGAAGCAGATGGTGGATACGTTTATCGAGAGGGGCTTTACCTACTTCGATACCGCCTGGATGTACTGCGGCTTTAAGAGTGAAGACGCGGCAAAGGAATGTCTGACGAGCAGACATCCGCGGGACAGCTATACGCTGGCGACAAAGCTGCACGCGAGTTTTTTGAAGACGAAAGCGGACAGAGACCGGATCTTTGAAGAACAGCTTAAAAAAACAGGCGTTACTTATTTCGATTACTATCTGCTGCACGATATCGGATACGGTCACTACAAGATCTATACGGATCTCGACTGCTTTACCTGGCTTGCGGAGAAGAAAAAACAGGGGCTGGTAAAGCACATTGGCTTTTCCTACCACGACAACGCGGAGTTTCTGGACAAGGTGCTGACGGAGCATCCGGAGATGGAGTTCGTGCAGATCCAGCTCAACTATCTGGATTGGGAGAGCAGCGCGATCCAGTCCCGCCTCTGTTATGAGACGGCGACACGGCACGGCGTTCCGGTCTGGGTGATGGAGCCGGTAAAAGGCGGGACGCTTGCACAGGTGCCGCAGGCAGTCGAGGAGATGTTCAAGCGGCACGATCCGAATCTGTCGATCCCCTCCTGGGCGATCCGTTTTGCGGCAAGCCTCGACAATGTAAAGATGGTCTTGAGCGGCATGAGCAATATGGAACAGTTATTAGATAACACCAGTTATATGAGCGATTTCAAGCCTCTCACGGAGGAGGAGAAGCGCATGGTATATCGGGCGGCGGCAATGATCAACGGCAATATCGCCATTCCCTGTACGGGCTGTTCCTACTGTACGGAGGGATGTCCGCAGAAGATCGCGATCCCGAAATATTTCTCCCTCTACAATGCGGAGATGCAGGAGGTGGAAAGCAAGGGGTGGACGCCGCAGGGCGAGTATTACGAGCGGCTGACGGGAACCTATGGCAAGGCGAGCGCCTGCATCGCCTGCGGACAGTGCGAGAACGCCTGCCCGCAGCATCTGCCGGTGATCGAGCACCTGAAAACGGTGGCGGGGTACTTTGAGGCATGACAGGGCGGCATGATCCGCTCGCGGCTGACTGAGAGAGCAAAGCGGCTCAGATCAGGATCGGATCTTGCGGCGCAGCAGCCAGAGCGCCAGCAGATTCGGGAGCGCCATGAGGGCGTTGATCAGGTCGGTGCACTCCCAGACGAGGCGCATGGGAATGATGGCGCCCAGATAGATCATCAGGACGTAGAACAGCTTATAGACGGGGATGCCTTTCGGACCTGCCAGATATTCCGCCGCTTTTTCCCCGAAGTACGACCAGCCGATCAGGGTGGTGACGGCAAAGGCGCAGAGAGAGATCGTCAGAAAGGCGTCTCCTACATAGGGCAGATGGGAAAAGGCGGCTGCCGTGAGGTCGGTCTCGGCAGCGCCCGCCGTGGAGGCGGGATCGTAGAGCATATTGCAGACGACGACAAGACCCGTCATCAGGCACATGACGACCGTATCCCAAAAAACGGCGGTCATGGACACATAGGCTTGGATGCGGGGGTCTTCCATGCGGGAGGCGGCAGCGGCGATGGCGGAGGTGCCGATCCCCGCTTCATTGGTGAACAGTCCTCTGGCGATGCCGTAGCGCAGAGCCTGCGTGAGGCATGCGCCTGTGATACCGCCGCTAAAACCCGCAAAGGAGAAAGCGTCTTTGAGGATCCAGATCACGGCGGTTACAAGTTGATGGCGGTAGAGGACGAGTAAGAAAAAGCACCCGAAAAGATAGAGAAAGCTGATAGCCGGAACGGTGCGTTCGCAGAGCGCGCCGATGCTCTTCACGCCACCGATGATCACGGCGCCAGTCACCAGGGCAAGGACGATCCCTACAAGGTGCGGGGAGAGACCGAAACTTAAGGCGGCGGCACGGGTCACGGAGTTTGCCTGGGTGGTGCAGCCGACGCCGAAAGCAGCCGCCAGCGCGAACAGTGCATAGAGACTGCCGAGTTTTTTGTTATGTAAACCATTTTTTAGAACATACATCGGACCGCCCACATAGGCGCCGTCCGCCGTCCGCTGGCGGTAGAGCAGACTTAAGTAGCATTCGCTGTAGGCGGTGGACATACCGAGAATACCGGTGAGCCAGCACCAGAAGACGGCGCCCGGACCGCCGAGCGCGACAGCCGTGGAGACGCCGATGATGTTGCCTGTGCCGAGTGTGGCAGCCAGCGTTGTGGAAAGCGCGGCAAAGGGAGAGAGGTTCTTTTCTTTTGACCCGTCTCCGACGAGGGAAAGGCGGATGGCATGAAAGAGGTTGCGCTGGGGAAAACGGAGCCGCAGCGTAAAGCAGATATGCGTGCCAAGGAGCAGAAAGAGCAGGGGAAAACTCCACAGAAAATCGTTTATGCGGGTAAGAAACGTCATAGAGATCACATCCCGAGGTTATTACTTTATCCTATGAGGACGGGCGGTAAAAAAGAACTTTTGATGGAAAGAAAGGGAGGAGAGGGAGAAGCAGATGAGCGGTGAGGAAAAGCAGCGGGCGTATGCATGGGCGGAGGCGCTCTGCTGCCAGGCGGGAGAAGACGAGGCTTTTTTAGAGAGCTTTTTTGCGATGCTCACCGCCTCTGAGGGTGTTTTTCGGGAATTTATGTATTATCTGGAGCATCAGGATTTTCTCAGTGAATACAAGGTGGCGGGGTACGGCGTGATCGACGTCATGGTCTGGCAGATGGATCACTTTAAGGCACAGCTCGACCGGGATCGGAGCCGGATGAAGAACAACGCGGACGCCATGCTGCTTATGGCATTTCACACGATGCTTTTGATGGAGCGGGATCCGGAATATTATGTAAACCTTATGCAGACCGAAACCGGGACGGACTATCCTGATAAATACTGAGCAGCGAGGAGAAAGGCATGAACAAAGAAGACATTAAGATCAAGCGCATCATCGTACATATTCTGGACTCGACGATCGGGATGCCGGTCCTCTCCGACACAGAACTGTTATACGGTTCCGAGGTGGCGGAGTTTGCGCGGGAGCACATCGGGCGCATCTGCGCGGGAGACGACGCGAAAGAGTGCCGTTTTTACGAGCAGGAGTCGGAGGTCTGTAAGCTCCTTGCCGCGTACGACGACGAGGATTTTGTGAAAGTGAGTCAGGAGATCGCGGAACTTTTGTATGAGATCATGAGCGCCAACATCGATATTCCTCCGGCGGACCTGATGGCGGTTCGGTTCAAAGAGGGGGAGGAGGAGTATCTGGCGCTCTTGAAGTTGAATTTCAAAGCGCTCTACACGCACAGGACGATGCCGCTTGCGGAGGGAGAGGGCAACAGCAACGAGCTGATCCGCCACAAATCCATCCTGCCCTCGCAGACCCAGCGGCTTACAGAGGCGGCAGTGATCCGGCTGTCCGACCTTGCTCTGTGGGTGGTGGAGAAAAAATATGAGGTGAACGGGGAAAAGACGAACTATTTTTCGTTCCTCTTCTTAAAGTGCAGCGCTCATCTCTCTCACAAGGCGAAGCTCTCGATCGTGGGACGGGCGGTGGAGAACGTGCAGAAAGAAGGTTTTGACGAGACGGAGCGGTTTGAGCGGCAGATGTACGCCAAGAGCGTGATCCAGGAGGAGATCGAGGAGAACGGCGGTTTTACGGTGGAGGAGATCGGCGAGCGGATCTTTGAGGGAGAGCCGGAACTGAAAACGGCTTTTCAGGATAAGATGGAGAAGTACGATCTTGTGAAAGAGCGGATCGAGCCGCAGAGTGAGACGACAGTGCGCAAGTACCAGAGCCAACACCTTTTCACGGATACGGGCATCGAGATCAAGATTCCGATGGAGCAGTATAAGAATCCCCGGTGCGTGGAGTTTATCACAAATCCGGACGGGACGGTCAGCGTACTGATCAAGAACATCGAGCATCTGGAAGCAAAAATCTGAGGCGGCGTTTTGAAAAGCGGCATAGCGGGAGCGTGAAAGATGGAAACCATGATCGGCTATCTGAAAGAATACGGCGGGTACAGTCTGGAGGAAAAACCTTTCAGTGAGGTGGACAGTCTCATCTTAAGTCAGTTTTCCTACCTGAAATTTGACGGCATTGTGCCTGCGCCGGAAGAGAACGGGGCATCTGTGAGTCTAAAGGAGATCGCCGCTCATCCGCACTATGATCATCTCTATGCGGACGAACGGTACAGACGGGATAACACGGCGCTTTTTGAGGGGCTTTTACAGAGCAGGCGGTTCGGAGACATGAAACTCTGGAATTATGTAAACCTAATCGAGCAGGAGGCGGAAAGCCAGTTTTCCGCGGTGGTCTGCGGTCTGTCGGAGACGCTGACCTATGTGGTGTTTCGGGGAACGGATGAGAATATCGTGGGCTGGAAAGAGGACTTAAATCTGGCGTTCTCCGAGCCGGTGCCCGGGCAGCGATACAGTGTGGAATATCTGGAAGCGGCGGCGCAGACGTTTTCCGGTTCTTTCTATGTGGGAGGGCACTCCAAAGGCGGCAATCTTGCGGTCTATTCGTCCATGTACTGCAAGGCGCCTGTGCGGGAGAGGATCGCGGGCATCTTTGACCATGACGGACCGGGGTTTCGCCCGGAGGTGCGGGAAAAGGGCGCTTACGCCGAAATCGAGAGCCGCATCCGCAAGACGGTGCCCCGCTCTTCGGTGGTGGGAATGCTGTTGTACACGGACGGCGCATACCGGGTGGTGGAGAGCAGGACGCTTGGCATGGCGCAGCACAATCCCTACACATGGCTGATCCGGGACGGGGCTTTTCGCGTGGTGGATGAGATCCGCCCGGGGCGGAAATTCATGGATCAGGCGGTCAACGACTGGATCCTGTCGCTGGATCAGGAGCAGATGCGCACGTTTGTGGATACCTTTTATCGGATCGTGCAGGCTTCGGAGACGGATAATCTGATCGACTTTACCGCCAACTGGGGAAAGAGTCTGCAAAAGATTGGCAGGGCGCTGGGCGAGGTGGACCGTGAGACGGCGCAGGTGATCCTCCGCATTATGCGCGCTCTTTTCGAAGCGATCTCCCTGCACGCGAAAGAGGAAGCAAAGAGCAGAAATATTGTAAAAGGGCGTCGCCCTTAGCGTCGGGCATTCGTTCGGGATGCCATTGGACTGCCATGATCGGGAGCCTGCGGTGTATAAGCCCCTCGATCACGCCGTCCCCTGCACGGCAGACCGTCATCAGATCGTCGCCCAGGCGTTTTACAGCCTGATGGTGGGCGGAATTGACCCGTGTGCCAAAGCCGTAGAGCTGGTAAAAGAAATCCCGGCGGCTTAAGCTGTCGTGATAGACCCGATGGAACTGGTCATAGCCGATCCACTTGTGGCTGTCCGCGGTGTCGATGTTTTGGAACAGATCGCCGCCGAAATGGACATTGATAAGCTGCAATCCCTTGCAGATGCCGAGTATCGGCTTACCGTCTGCGACGAAGCGGGAGAGCGCGGTAAACTGTAGGATGTCCAGAGCGGTATCCACGTTCCGCGAACCGTGGTCTTTCTGCCCAAAGAAAGCGGGCGTGATGTCGCCGCCGCCGGGGAGGAGCAGATGCGTTGCGCGCGCGGCTTCTTCGGGGTCGGTCGTTGTAAAATGCGGGATGTGCAGCCGCGTCAGGGCGTTTTCATAGTTCAGGGTATCCGGCGTTTTGCCGAGGATGGCAGCGGAGTGTGTTTCGGGCATAATGTTCTCCTGCGAAAGCGGGGTGTTACTTTATGATATGCAGCAAAATAAAAAATGAGGAGGAACAGTGTGAGCATGGCAAAGGTATGGATCAATGAGAAGAACAGAAAGGGATATATTCATCCCGAGATCTACGGACATTTTTCCGAGCATCTGGGCAGATGTATCTACGAGGGGCTGTATGTGGGCGAAGATTCTGACATTCCCAATGTGAACGGGATGCGGAAAGATGTGGTGGACGCCTTAAAGGAGCTGCGGATCCCCGTGCTGCGCTGGCCGGGCGGCTGTTTTGCGGATGAATATCACTGGAAAGACGGCGTCGGCGCGAAAGAGAAGCGCAAGAAGATGATCAATACGCACTGGGGCGGCGTGATGGAAGACAACAGCTTCGGCACACATGAGTTTTTTGAACTCTGCGAACAGCTTGGCTGCAAGACTTATGTAAACGGGAATGTGGGAAGCGGCACGGTGCAGGAGATGAGCGAGTGGGTGGAGTACATCACGTTTGAAGGCGTATCCCCAATGGCGGATCTGCGCAGGGAAAACGGTCATGAAAAGCCCTGGAAGGTCGATTATTTCGGCGTCGGCAATGAGAGCTGGGGCTGCGGCGGCAATATGACGCCGGAGTATTACGGGAATCTCTACAGAAGATACCAGACTTATATCCGGCAGTACAGCGCCGAAAGACCGGTCAAAAAAATCTGCTGCGGTCCGAATGACAATGACTATCATTGGACGGAAGAGGTGTTGAAGACCTGTAAGCCGAACGAAAACATGGACGGTCTGTCGCTGCATTATTATACGATGCCGGGGGCGGATTGGGATCATAAGGGCAGCGCGACGGCGTTTGGCGAGACGGAATGGTATGCGACGATGGCGAAAGCTTATCGCATGAAAGAGCTGATCGAGCGCCACAGCGCGATCATGGATCGGTACGATCCCGACAAGAGGATCGGCTTGATCGTGGATGAGTGGGGCTGCTGGTTTGACGTGGAACCGGGCACGAATCCGGGTTTCCTCTATCAGCAGAACACCATGCGCGACGCGCTGGTCGCGGGCGTTACGCTCAATATCTTCAATAAGCACTGTGACCGCGTGAAGATGGCGTGCATTGCGCAGTTGGTGAACGTCTTGCAGTCCGTGATTCTGACAGAGGGACCGAAGATGATCCTGACGCCCACCTATCATATCTTTCATATGTATCAGTGCCATCAGGGCGCGGAACTGGTCGAGAGCTGCATAGAGGGCAATAAAAGTGTCGGCGTGGAGGAAAAGGCGCAGGTGCCTTTCCTTGACGAGTCCGCGTCGGTAGACACAGACGGATTCGTGAACGTGACGCTGGCAAACCTTTCCGCACAGGAAGATGCGCCGGTAGAGCTTTCCTTTATGGAACTGATGCCGAAAGAGATCAGGGCGGATATCTTAAAGGGGAAGATGAATGCGCACAATACGTTCGACGAGCCGGAGAACATAAAAGAAGAAGCATTCACCGCCTTTGAGGCAAAAGACAGGAAGATTAGCTTCACCGTGCCTGCGGGCAGCGTGATCCGCTTCCGCGCAAGGTAGAAAGGACAGCGATGGAGAAAGAGCCGAAACGTTTCTGCCGTAAGTGCCTTACCCGAGACATGGATCAGGCGGCGTACTTTCAGAATCTGCATGACTACATTGCCGATCTGGAGGAAGAGGTAAAAGTGGAGGAGCCGCTCTATGAGATGCGGCTCTCGCTCTGCAAGGAGTGCGATCTGCTCCTGGACGGTATGTGCAGAGCCTGCGGGTGTTTTGTGGAGCTGCGGGCGGCGGTCAGGAAAAACGCCTGCCCCTATGAGAAATGGGGCGCCGCCGTTTCGGCTGGAAATGAATAGGGGAATATGCTATACTTACGGGAAGAAAGCATAAAAGACAGGGGGAGGGACGGCATGAGAAAAACAGGAAAAAGTCTTGCGGCGATGATTTTGAGTATGGGCTTGATGTTCGGTGCGCTGGCAGGATGCGGGACACAGGAGTCGGCGGCTGATGCGGGAAGCGCGGCACAGACAGGGACCGGGCAGACCGCCGAGACAGAGACGCAGGCAGAGGAGGGCGCGCAGGCGGAAAGCGCGGCGCAGTGGGAACCGCTCGGTGAGATCACGACATTCCCGCTTCCGACGGCTTCCGAGGAGTCGGAGATTTTTCTGGCGCCCATTCCTGGGCTCGCGGACGATTTTATCCGGGGAATGGACGCTTCCGCCGTGCTCGCGGAGGAGAAGAGCGGCGTGAAGTATTACAATTTTGACGGGCAGGAGCAGGATGTCTTTATGACGCTGGCGCAGTCCGGCGTCAACTATATCCGCCTGCGGGTGTGGAACGATCCCTATGACGCGGAGGGTCATGGTTACGGCGGCGGCAACAACGACGTGCCCACAGCCATCGAGCTGGGAAGACGCGCCACGAAGTACGGCATGAAAGTCTGCATCGACTTCCACTATTCCGACTTCTGGGCGGATCCCAAGAAGCAGTTTGCGCCCAAGGCGTGGGAGGGCATGAGCGTGGAGGAGAAGAGCAGTGCGCTCTATGACTTTACGAAAGAGAGCCTCGCACAGATTCTGGACGCCGGCGTGGATGTCGGCATGGTGCAGGTCGGAAACGAGATCAACACAGGCATGGCGGGTGAAAAAAATACGGCTGACGTCGCAGCGCTTTTGAGCGCGGGAAGCCGCGCTGTCCGCGAGACAGCCGAAGCGTACGGCAGGGAGATCCAGGTCGCCGTACATTATACGGATATCCACAACGAGGGACAGACGGAGGGGATCGCGGAGGATCTTGATGAGATAGGCGTGGATTATGACATTTTCGCATTCTCCTACTATCCGTTCTGGCACGGCGATTTCGAGAATATGCAGGAAGTGGCAAGGATGCTGCAGGAGAAGTTTGGCAAGAAAGTGGTGATCGCGGAGACTTCCTACTGTTACACTTCGGAGGACGGAGACGAGAGCGGCAACAGCATCGAGGGCGTGGACGACCTGGTGCCCGGATACGGGGCGACGGTACAGAGTCAGGCGACCATGATCCGCGATATCTGCGAAGTGGCAAACGATGCGGGAGTCATGGGTATCTTTTACTGGGAGGGCACTTGGATCCCTGTCGGCAAGACAAAGGCGGAAAACTCTCCCATATGGGAAGAGTTTGGAAGCGGATGGGCAAGCAGCTATGCAAAAGAATACGACCCGAATGACGCGGGCAAGTATTACGGCGGCTGCTCCTGGGACAATCAGGCGATGTTTGATTTTGAAGGGCATCCGCTCCCGTCCTTAAATGTCTTCAAATATCTGAAATACGGGGCGACCGCGCCGCTTGCGGTGGAGCAGGTTCCCGACGTTGAGATTCTGCTTGGGACAGGCGGACCGGTGGAGATGCCGGAGGGCGTGGACGTGATCTATAACGATCCCTCCGTCAAGGAGCAGGCGGCTGTCACATGGAATGCGGATGAACTGGCGGCTGTCAGCACGGAGGCGGCCGGCAAATACGAGGTGACGGGGACATTGGAGGACGGAACGGTTGTCACCGCGCATATCAAAGTAGAGGGCATCAACTATGTGGAGAATCCGAGCTTTGAGGAGGCGGACACTTCCATGTGGAACGTAAACTGGGAGGGCGCAAGCAACCCGACCGACTTCCAGAAAAAGGCGGATGACGCCCACGAGGGGGAGATCGCTTTCCATTTCTGGTCGGGCGATTCCGATATGGATTTTTCCATCGAGCAGGAGATTTCGGAACTTCCGGCGGGAACTTACAGCTTAAGCGTCTTTGCGCAGGGCGGCGATGTGGACGATGACTGCGAGATGGAACTGTATGCGGCAACGGCGGACGGCGAGCAGACGGCTTCGTTTGCACTGACCGGCTGGGGAGAGTGGAAAGAACCGACAATCGACGAGATCAGGGTGACGGACGGCATTACTGTCGGCGTGCGCATGAAATGTAACAAAGGAAGCTGGGGAACGGTGGATGAATTTGAGTTGAGCCGTATCTCCGATTAAAGGCGGTATCATCATATGGAAAAGAATCTGACAACGGGAAGCGTTTTGAAAACGCTTCTCGGTTTTTCATTACCCTATCTGTTATCCTATTTTTTACAGACGCTCTACGGCATGGCGGATCTGTTCATCATCGGACAGTTTAACGGTGTGGAGAGCACCACGGCAGTTTCCATCGGCAGCCAGGTCATGCACATGCTCACCGTGATGATCGTGGGGCTTGCGATGGGGGCTACCGTGATGATCGGACAGGCTGTGGGCGCGGGCGAAAAGAAAAGGGCTTCGCTTGCGGTAGGTAACACGGTCACGCTCTTTGCCGTCCTGTCTCTGGCGGTAACGGCGATCCTGCTCCTTGCGGCAGGCGCGATCGTCGGGATCATGTCCACGCCGGCGGAGGCGGTGGCGGAGACGAAAACCTACCTGACGATCTGCTTTATGGGAATCCCTTTCATTACCGCCTACAATATCATCAGCTCGATTTTTCGGGGGATGGGAGACTCCAAAAGCCCCATGTACTTTATCGCCGTCGCCTGCGCGGTCAACATCGGCTTAGATTACTTTCTGATCGGCGGTCTGGGACTCGGAGCGGCGGGGGCGGCTCTGGGGACGACGCTCTCCCAGACAGTCAGCGTGATCATATCGCTTCTGATGATCCGAGGAAAGCGCACAGGTCTTGCGCTGACAAAAAAAGTCTTCAAGCCGCAGCGGGAAACGATGGGGCGGATCCTGCGGATCGGGATTCCCATCGCCATGCAGGACGGGTTTATTCAGATCTCTTTTATCGTCATCACCATTATCGCCAACAGGCGGGGCCTTAGCGACGCGGCGGCGGTGGGGATCGTGGAGAAGATCATCGGCATCCTCTTTCTGGTGCCCTCCTCCATGCTCCAGTCGGTGTCCGCCCTCGCCGCGCAGAATGTGGGCGCGGGCAAGCGCGACAGGGCGCGCCGCACCTTGTTTTATGCCGCGCTGATCTCGCTGTCGTGGGGGCTTCTCGCGGGCATTGTCATGCAGTATCATGCGGAGGCTTTTGTCGGTCTGTTTGCGGAGGATGAGGCAGTCCTGCGGCTGGGCGGTCAGTATCTGCGCGGTTATGTGTGGGACACGGCTCTCGCGGGGATCCATTTCTGTTTCAGCGGGTATTTCTGCGCCTACGGGCTGTCGGGGATTTCCTTTGTCCACAATGCGCTCTCCATCGTCTGCGTGAGGATCCCCGGCGCTTATCTGGCATCGAAATACTTTGCGGACACCCTGTTTCCGATGGGGCTTGCCTCCACGGCGGGATCGGGGCTTTCCGGGCTGATCTGTATCGGCGTGTTTTTCTGGCTGGAGAGACAGTGGAAAAAGAGGGAATAGATAGAAAACTCTACCATAAAGGGAGAGTTTGAAAGCCGATTATTTCTGTTCTAATCTCAGAAGAGCCGTCTTTTTGTCAAGACCGCCGGCATATCCGGTCAGCTTTCCGTCTGCACCGACGACTCTGTGGCAGGGGACGATCACGGAGATCGGGTTGTGGGCGACTGCACCGCCGACCGCCTGCGCGGACATGCCCGGCAGTTCTCTTTTTTCCGCAAGCCGTTTTGCGAGCGCGCCGTAGGTGGTCGTCTGTCCGTAGGGGATTTGACAGAGAAGCTCCCAGACTTCCCTTTGAAAGGCGCTTCCGATTAAATGAAGCGGCGGCCAAAAGTCCGGCTCCTTTCCCACAAAATAGAGATCGAGCCACTTTTTCGCCTGCGCAAAGACGGGCAGATCCTTTTCTTCGTGTTTCCGGTCAAGGTGGAGGGCATAGTATTTTTGTCCTGCAAACCATAAGCCCGTAAGCCCCGTCTCGTCTGCGGCGAGTGTGATCTGGCCGAGCGGCGATTCATAGCGGTTCGTGTACTGCATGGGTGTTTTTCCTCTCTGCCATGATAAAGTGATTCTTGCGGCGTCTGCGTTCATTATAGCAGAAGCCGGTTTTTGTCGCAATCCAACGCATCAATATGCCGAGTTAAGGCTACCAAAATTGAAAAAATATCAAAATTGGCAGCCTTAACTTGAAAATAAGCGATGAATATTGTATCATTTGGATATACTAATCTCTGAGGGGGATTTTATATGGAATTATATAAAAGAGAGAATTACCTAAAAAAAATTCGTGGTTTTTATCATAGTGATGATTTAATTAAGGTAATAACCGGAGTCAGACGATGTGGTAAGTCCAGTCTGATGCAGACAATTTCTGATGAATTGGCTTTGTCTGGCGTAAAAAAGGAAAATATAATATATATTGATTTGGAGCGCAGAGGATACCGCAATATTAAAAGTGCGGATGAACTGGATCAATTAATTGCACAGTACATTGGCATAGAGGGCATGAAATATTTGTTTATTGATGAAGTGCAAAACGTCAAGGGATTTGAGGAAGTTGTGAATGGTTTTCGCAGCGAAGGCGGTTGGTCCATTTTTATAACAGGTTCTAATTCTTATTTATTAAGCGGCGAACTTGTTACCAAACTTACAGGGCGTTACTTAGAATTTGAAATGTTTCCGCTTACATTTGAAGAATATCTCCGGATGAAAAAGTTTTATCATATGAATGTGTCAAATAATCCGGCGGAAGAACTAAATTCTTACATTACCGAAGGTGGATTTCCAAGAACTTTATTTTTGGAAAGCGAAGCAGATAAGCGAACTTATGTGCAAGGAGTTATTCAGGAAATTTTTCAAAAGGACATTAAAAAAAGAGTAAAAATACGGGATACAGAATCTTTTGAAGCTGTGCAGAATTTTATCATCAATAATTTTGGCTCTACGACCAGCATTAACAGGTTGTGTGAGAATCTGCGGAAAAATGGAATGATTATAACAAAACAAACGGTATCAAAGTATATAAAAGTTTTAGCAGATGCGAAGATTTTATATGCGTGCAACAGATTTGATTTAAAGTCCAAGAAGTCATTAAGTGGGGAAAAGAAATATTATTTAGCGGATTTAAGTTTTTACTTTCTGCGTAATACGGATAATCGTATTAACTATGGTCCAACATTGGAAAATATGGTGTATATTTATGCAAGAGCACATGATTATTCTGTCAGTATAGGCAAAATAGGAAAATTGGAGTGTGATTTTATATTACGCGGCGCAAACAGCCAATATTCCTATGTTCAGGTTGCATACACGATTGCGTTAAGCCGAGATACCGAGGACAGAGAATATCAGCCGTTGGAACAAATTCACGATAATTATCCTAAATATGTGGCAACAACAGATTTCTTATTGCAGCAGCGAAATGGTATTCATCATATCAATTTGATTGATTTTATGAAAGAAGGAAAGGATTTTTAAAAGAGACGGTTGTAGACAGGAATACATTAGAGGACAGTCATTCATGGATTATAAAGAAGCAATCACGATATTTGAAAACGATACCAAAAAAAGTGTTGTTCAGATAGAACGTTGCAGCACCGGTATCGCAAACTATGTTTTTATTGTCTCCACAGCAACCGAAAAATTTGTTCTCAGGTGCAGTAAAGATGCGGATGCTTATAAAGATTCAGTATATTGGTTAAACAAACTGTCTATATGTGACATCCCGATTCCCGCTGTCATATCACAAGGGAAATACAAAGAATATTCCTACTTGATTCTCTCCTATATTTGCGGAGATGATATTGGAAACGTCTATTATAAATTAAGCGATATCGAAAAAAGACAGATTGCCCAAGAAGTCATTGCGATACAGCGAAAAGTAGCAAGGGTAGATATCTCAATAGATACACAGT
>JAMPCE010000041.1 GCA_023666335.1 bacterium | reverse complement strand
CATGTGTTAAGCACGCCGCCAGCGTTCATCCTGAGCCAGGATCAAACTCTCTGATGATAGTTTATTCCCAGACCAAAATCTGCTTGGCTTTGGAGTAAATTCCGTTGGAATTAACTCCTGGAGCAGATCCTTTCGGATCGGCTCCGGCGTTAATTTCGTAGAAATTTACGCCATCTTTAGGTTTCGTTCTCTGAAAAAAAATTTAGGAATTCTCTTTCAGGGTTGCATTACTGTTTATTTGTCAAGGTACTGGCGTAAATTTCTGCGAAATTAACGCCTAGAGGATACTCCGTATCCTCTGCCTGCAGGGATTTACTCCTGCGCAACAGATAGATATTATCACACCCGCTCCGCATCGTCAAGCCCCTTTTTGAAAATTCCCGAAACTTTTTATTTTCCGGAATTTCAAATAAGGAAAAAAAAGAAATCTCAATCTCTTAAGATTCTTTTTAACGGAGAAAGAGGGATTTGAACCCTCGCGCCGCTTACGCGACCTACACCCTTAGCAGGGGCGCCTCTTCAGCCTCTTGAGTATTTCTCCACAGTCTGAACTACAATTCTTCCCTATATAATTTTGCGCCTCCAAAACGGACGCAAAGTTATTATACAAAAGGCGGTTTTGTTTGTCAATGCCTTTTCCGCGATTCCTTTGGAATTACGCCTGCAATTTATTTTCCCGTGCTCACAGCGTGCAATACGCTTTCACCGCCGTCTCGTAAAGATCCTGTCCCGTGGAATCGATCACCACGATCGCCGGAAAATTCTCCACGGTAAGTCTGCGGATCGCCTCCGTCCCCAGATCGTCGTAAGCGATCACTTCCGAAGATTTGATGGAACCCGCCAGCAGCGCACCCGCGCCGCCCACAGCCGCAAAATATACCGCGCCGTTTCTGACAATAGCCTCCTTGACCGCCTCGGAGCGCTTTCCCTTTCCGATCATAGCGATCAGCCCCAGATCCAACAGCGTCGGCGCATACTTATCCATGCGGCTGGCAGTCGTAGGACCCGCGGAACCGATCGGTCTGCCCTCCCTTGCCGGAGAGGGACCCATGTAATAGATCACGTTGCCCTGCATCTCTAACGGAAGTGTCTCTCCGCGTTCCAGCGCTTCCTGCATTCTCTTATGCGCCGCGTCACGCGCTGTGTAGATCGTGCCGGTAATGTAAACGTAATCGCCCGCCCGCAGATTCTTTGCTGCCTCCTGATCGATAGGCGCTGTTATATGACGCTCCATTTTTTAGTCCTTCCTTATAAATAGCATTCCTTTATAAAATACATAGATATTGTGTTTCTTCAAATTTAAACCACTATATATTATAGAAGAAACTCGATTTTTAGCATCCGAAAAATGCGGAGCATTCTCGCGATCGAACGCGTCAGCGCTCAATCAGTTATAGCACCCGCACCGCGTGCCGATTCACATGACAGCAGATATTCACCGCCACGGGAAGTCCCGCAATATGGGTCGGATAAGTCTCAATATTGACCGCCAGCGCTGTCGTCGTCCCGCCGAGTCCTCCCGGTCCGATACCGGATCGATTGATCTGTGAAAGCATTTCCTCCTCCAATTCCCTGACATAGGGAATGTCGGAATGCTGATCCAATGACCTTGTGAGTGCATGTTTCGCCATCAGTGCGCACTTCTCGAATGTGCCGCCGATCCCGACGCCCACCACCATAGGCGGACAGGCATTCGGTCCCGCATCCCGCACTGCCGCAAGGATCGCATCTTTTACGCCCTCGATTCCGTCCGCAGGCTTTAACATAAAAACCCTGCTCATATTTTCACTGCCGAATCCCTTAGGCGCGACCGTGATCTTCACCTGATCGCCGGGGACAATCTCCGTATGAATGACCGCCGGTGTATTGTCCTTTGTATTCTCTCGGATCAGCGGATCGCTTACCACGGACTTGCGGAGATACCCCTCTGCGTAGCCCTGCCGCACTCCTTTATTGACCGAATCAGTCAAATTCCCTCCGGCAAAATGCACTTCCTGACCGATCTCCAAAAAGATGACTGCCATACCCGTATCCTGACAGATCGGGATACAGTCTCTTCCGGCTATCTCCAGATTATCCCGTAACTGTCCCAGAATCTGCTTTCCCAGCAGAGACTTTTCCGTCTGCGCCGCCCGCTGCAACGCACACACCATGTCCTGCGAGAGCGCGTGGTTTGCCTCTATACACATTTCCTTGATATTTCGGGTAATCTCTTCCGTCTCGATCGTTCTCATATTCTTCCCGCTCCGCTCAATCGACAAACTGCGCGCGCACTTCTTCCAGTTCCTCCGGCGTTACCTCCTGCGGTTTCCAGCCGATCTTCTGCCCGTCCGCACCGTAACGCGGAATCAGATGCAGATGAAAATGAAACACGGTCTGCCCCGCGAGATCGCCGTTGTTCTGCACGAGATTAAAGCCCTCGCACTGAAATTTTTCCCGCATCTTGACCATCATTTTTTTCGCAAGCTTCATCACGTCGCCCGCCGTTTCCTCCGGCAGTTCAAAGAGATCCCGATGATGGTCCTTGGGCAGGATCAACGCGTGCCCTTTGGTTGCAGGACCCTGATCCAGGATCACGCGGAACTGCTCATCCTCATACAATGTCTTTGTGGGAATCTCTCCATTCGCAATCTTACAAAAAATACAATTCTCCTGTTTCATATTTTCCCTCCATGTATTACTCCACTGCAAACGGCAACGCCTGATCCAGAGACCGCAGCACCTTAAAATCGCCTTTCATCTTCATATCGCCCGCCATAAAGGAAGTCTGAAAACTCGTTCTTCCCGTAACGATATCGCCAAAAGAAGCGCGATCCATCTGCATCTCCACATCCACACGACCGCCCTCCCCATAATAACAGTCAAGACTCGCGCCGTCAATCTCGATCATAAGGGGCGTTTTCTTCTCCTCGATCACTACTTTAAAGCCCGCCGCAAAACCTGGCTGCGGCACAAAATGCTGCCGGATCTCCTCCAGAAATTCGGAAGTGTCCTCCTTTTCGCTGCTGCCCATCATATCCCGGAAAAGGCTTGCAAGTTCCTGAATATCCGCTTTTTGCCGCTGTACATAGGTGTCATCCGAAACGTATTGCGAAAGCTGCTCGGACTCCTGCGGTGTAAAATTGATACTCTTTGTGATCGCCACTTTCTGCTTTACCGCCTGATTGCTGGCTGGCAGGCAGGGCATCTTCTGATTGATCGTGCGGTAAAGATTTTCCGCATTTTTCTCAATGATCCGAATATAGTCCACGTTTTCTTCCAAAAGCGCGGTATCTGCAATATAACCGCAAAGCCCGCTGCAAGGCAGTCCGCCGAGAATCTCCCATGCTGTCGCCAGATCCAGCTTCCCCTGCTGTTCGCCGTATGTGGTTGACATAACGATCGGGCACATATAGATCCTGCTGATCCTCTCCTTGTCCCCGTAAAGCCAGCAGGCGTCCAAAAACTGCTGCATATACCCGCCGATGCCGTACCACTCTATCGTCGTTGCAAGGATCACGCCGTCCGCGTTTTTCAAAGTCTGCGGCAGCGTCGGAATGCTGTTTTTCTGCTCATAAAGGTGAAAGACTTCCACCGTCACGCGCAGTTCTTCCAGCACCTCTTTCATCTTTTTCAGAACAAAGAGGGTAGGATCATCCATTAACCCTCTTCCGCCGTAGTAAATATTGATTTGCATAAAATCAATCCTTTCTCATCCGTATTCAGAAAGTTTCCACATTTTCTTGACGGCAGCAACGACCGCCGCCGTTAAAAAACCCATCAGGACGCCTCCCACATGGGCGGCATTGTTGATCCCGGCGCTGGTAAAGCCGCAGTAGAGAGAAAACGCGATCGCAAACGCCACCCTGCCCGCCGTCAAGGTAGAAAGCCGCCCCCGATGCAGCATGACCAGCAGCAGGAGCGCGCCTTCCACGCCGAACACCGCGCCGCTGGCTCCCGCCGAAATTCCGTAACTTCCCGTTAAAAGCTCATAGCCCACGGAAAAGATATTTCCCGCAAGACCGGAAAGCAGATAGATCGCCACATACGGAAACGGTCCAAACTCACGCTCCACCATAGCTCCTACATAATACAAAACAATCATATTGCTGAAAAGATGCTCAACATCCCAATGCAGGAACATCGCGGTAAACAGTCGGTAGAAATCGCCCTGCAACAGTTCCACCGCGCCAAAGGCACCTTTATTATATAACAGATCTCCCGTAAATGTACATATTATAAATACGATCACATTGACTGTTACAAGCAGGACATTGATCGGCGACAGCGTGCGCAGATCCATTTTGGACCGCTTCGCTCCGGGTTCTGTCTCAGCAGACTCTCTCGCCGCCGCAAGCAGATATTCCTCCAGAATCCCTTTCCAACCATAGAAATCCGAAACCTGCGTCTCATGCACGATCAGCCGGAATGCCCCCGCATCAATGATCCAGCAAAAGGCATCCTCCTCGCAAAGCCGCCTTGCCTTTTCCGTATCTTCGCTCAAAATCAGCGTCATCACATGAATCTCCGGCTCGCCCCGCCGCGCAAAAAACTCTGTGATCTTCTCCTTCAAATGCGCGTACTGATCTCCCGAAATATAAAGCCCCTGCCGATAATCGATCACATGGAGTACATTGATCCCCTGCATTTCCCTGTGGCAGTAAAAATTAAATTCGGGAAGATTCGACGGCAGTTTTTCATAACCCTGCGCGTAGAACAGATCTTCCAATCGGTTCAACGTTAAAATATCCATGAATAGAGAGTATCATTTTCGACGGGGGATGTCAAACGGGGAGATTAATTCATTGCTCAATCACAAAGAAAAAATATCGCTGCTTGGATTTTCCATACAGCGACATTGTGTCTCTATTCGGTTTTCAGGCAACGCACCAGACTCAAATGTATTCTCACAACCATTTTATTTATCATAACTTGAAAAATGATATACCCTTGTCCTATCTAACATCTTTTTCCAATCCATCAGATCCTTTATAACGCGCAAAACGTAGACTTCCTGTTCTTCATGGCTGACAATATAAAAAATCAGATACGACTCATAAACCCTTTTATGTATAGTATATCCACGATACTTCATTCCGGAATCTGAAAACTTCAATGGGAAATTCCCCATGCTCTCCGCTTCTCGCTTAAGATTACGATATAATCTCTCAGCCGCATCCGAATTACACAATTCTGTATGAATATAGCGGACAAGCTCAAATATGTCTGCCATCGCTTCGTCTGCGATCAATACTTTATAATTCATTGTCCATTCTTTTCCTGATCATCCGGAATGCCTCATCGGTTGTATACATCCTGCCTGCCTCCATATCATCGATTCCTTTATCAAGATAAGAAAACAAAGTTTCCATTGCCGACTTCTCATTTACTTCATCTGTCGTCTTAACTACAGCTTCCATATCATTCATCTCCTTTCGTACAGATATAGATATTATACTCGATTCTGCCTAAAAAGTATACTTTGAAGTTTGATGCCCTGATTACACGATGTCAAAGTTTCCTCCTGACAATTCCCTCCGCCTGTTCACCGAAAACAATAATTCACATTTCCGAAGCGTATCTCATCCCCCGGCTCGATCTCTACCGTCTCCTGCGGCTGCATCCGCAGACCGTTTCGATAAGTTCCGTTGGTGGAGTTCATATCGGTCAAAAAAATCCTGTCCTCGACCTTCTCAAAGCGCGCATGGATCCGGCTCACGGAGTCGTCCGCCAGCACGCAGTCCACACAGCCTGCCATCTTGCCGACCGTATAGGGAAATTTCGTCAGTTCAATATGGCGTTTATTCTTTTTATCCAGCGCATACAGTTTATACTCCACCACCCGCGCGCTGTCAAAAAAGACCGTGTCCGCATAGTCCTCTGCTTCTTCCCGTGTCTGAAACGGCATCTGCCGCGCCGCATTCCCGATCGGTGCAGTCGGTGCGGTCTCCGGCTGTCTGCTCAACACCCGATCGAGTGAAATCGACGTCTGTTCCGCCGCAAAAAAGCGCTCTCCGCTCGAAAAAGAATCTTCGGACGAAGCGGACTCCCGGCTCGACTCGCGTTTTGGTTTTACCCCGTTCACACCATTTCTGATCGTGCCGATGACCCCCGCCAGCAGGCAGACGGCAAGCAGCCCGCCGCAGCCAAAAAGCGTCATGACCTCCTGCTCCGCCAGATCATAGAAACCGTAAAGATAAGTGATTCCGGCGATTCCCAAAACCGAGAATACGGCAAGCACGGGATAAAACAGGCTCTTTCGTCCGGCGGGTGCGGATGCCTTTTCCTCCTCAAACGGTATATTTTCCTCCTGCGGGAACTCTGTCAGGAAAGCCGGATCGGCTCCCCCTGTTTCCGGTTCGGCAGACACGGCGGGAAATGCCACGACCTTGCCCTGCGCAGGCTCCTCCTCATCCTCCCCCATCAGCTGCAAAGCCTCCTGCAAAGAAAAATTACTCTCCTCCATTCGCTCATAAATCGTGTAAATGCAATCCGCCAGACTTTCATCCCTGCCGTCCAAATGCTCCAGCAGAAAATCCATGAGCGCTTCATAAGGCTTGTCCGTCTCATAATCCGGATAATAAAGCCCGACATATCTTTTCCGCGACAGATCGTAGTAAATGTACTCCGGCAAAAGCACCAGCCGGGACTCCTCCATAAAGCAGTCTCCCAAATTACAGTAGATTTCATATAACTGCGCAAACAACTCCCTGATCTGCTGCGCAGACATCTTCCGGTCCCGATACAGACCTTCCAGTGTCGCCCGGGAACTGATATCATAATAAAAATAACACTCGCCGTTCACATGGCGCAGGGAGCAGTGCAAAATCCCCTCGATCCTCCCTGACGTGAGAAGTCTGCATGAATAGCTCTTTTCCGTCTGCTGCTGCCCGCACCGCAGAATCATATAATTGTGTTTATAATCCTTAAAATACCTCGCCTCAAACATATCTGTCCTCCCTGTTTTCAATCTCGAACCGCCAACCGCGCACGGTATCATCCGCCCGACGCCAGATTCCCCACAAATCTGCATTTTCGTATGATCTTCGTGGGATTTGCAATCCGCGCCTTTGCGCGGGTGGTAATTTTCCAACCCGCCTCTCCCTGCATGGTAAAAAATTGCCGAATCGGCACTTTGACCTGACACTCCCCTGTCACGCTGGTGGTGTTTCCGCTTTGATCGACCTTACCCTCTACCTTTCCCACGCCGAAATATTTCTTCCCGAACTGCTTCTGCATATTGGCGCTTATATAAGGCACGACTTTATCCTCATCTTTCTGGATGCTTCCTCGAAAACAGACGGTATAGGCGTCCTGAAAAAGCACGCATTTGTCATAAGAATAAAAGGACAGATAGATCAGGAGCACAAAGAGAAACAGCGTCCATGTGATCAGGAATGTTGCTTCCAGTGTCATATATCCTTTCCCTTTCTTTTTCAACGTTTTCTTCAAAAACACAGCATGACCCCCATTCCCAGCAGGAGAAACGGACAAAACGGAATCTCCTGATCCTTTTGAATCTTTCGAAACGCAAGCAGGACAAGCGCCGCCGCCGATTCGATCAAAAGCCCTGCCAACAGGATGAAAAAGCAGCGGGGCAGATCCAGAAAAAGCCCGATCATCAAAAGCACCCAGCCGTCCCCGTAGCCCACTTTCTCGCGGGTGATAAACCCGATCAGAAAGAACGCCGCGCCGGGCAGTAAGGAGACCGCCACTGCCAAAAGATCGACTTCCCCCATCACGCCCGCAGCGCGCAGTCCCACCGCCGCCAGCATTCCCAGCCACACCGCCGCCAGCGGGATCTTTTTTTGCAGCCCGTCAAAGACGGCGCAGACTGCCAGAAAGAAAAACAGAAAAATCTCTACCCACATTTGGAACACCTCCCTCTTCCGCCGACTTCCGAGAGCGGCACGGTATAGATCGTGCGCTTGAGTCCCGGACAGCTTAGGCTGCTGTGATAACTGCTGCCGTAACGGGTAAGATATACCTCTTTCTCGGAAAAAGAACCGCACAGACCGCAGGGCGCATATTTTGCACCGGAATCATTTCTCCTGTCCGCCACCGCTGCCGCAGGCACCGCCTCCACCGCAGGATTCAGATAGGTGCAGTCTCGGTTCAGATGATAGACAACGCCTGTCTCAGTGATATACACCATCGGATCTTTGGCAGTCATATCACTCACCGATCCGGATGCGTCATAGCCTGTCCACGCTTTCGCATAATAGCGCTGGGTCATCAAAAACCCGTCAAATCCCATCAGCTCCACAAAAGGTTTTACGCGGTAACTCACCCGCAGATCGATAATATCTCCCTCCTCCATCACGGAAGATCCCGCAAACGACAGCCCGCCGGCGCCGCCTTTCACGCAGGAATCCGTAAGATACGCGCTCCCCACGGCGGAGATCACCTGACTTCTGGCATAGCCGCTGCTCAAAGCGATACCTGCAAGTCCGTCCGGCAGCGCGCCGGACACCGTATTTTCATAGGCATAACCCGCAAACGCCATCTGATTGCCCACCTGATGCAGGGCAGCGCCGATCCTGCTCTGGGCGGCGATGATATTCACCGCAAAGAGAATATTTAAGACGGCAAACAGGAAAAAGGGCAGGGCAAACGCCGCTTCCAGCGTCATGGAGCCTCTTTTTCGGGAGAAGATAAAAGATGCCCTCTTTGCCGATCGGGTAAAAATACGATATAATTGACTATCTTGATGTGCTTCAAGATATGCCCGGAGAGAATGTGCTGTCGTATAGGAATGTTTTAAGTGTCGTGACCACAAAAAGGGCATCTTTTATCACCTCCCGTTCAATAGAACCCATAGCGTCTCGTCATTTCATAAGAATAGCCGAAGCGGCTGTTTACGGACATCTGTGCCGAAAAGGAATCAAAGCAGGCGTCCATCCGAAACTGCGCGTTGCCGGGCGTTTTGCG
Source organism: bacterium (assembly GCA_023666335.1). Classification (GTDB taxonomy): domain Bacteria; phylum Bacillota; class Clostridia; order Lachnospirales; family Lachnospiraceae; genus UBA3282. The sequence continues at coordinate 16,547 of JAMPCE010000041.1, read as the reverse complement.
GATATCCATTTCCATCACGTCAACAGCCCGCTCCCCTCGCGTTCCCGCACTTTGCAAAAACAGCATAATCTGTAGATATTCCTTATAGTTGAGCCCGCTTCCGCCGCCGTCCGCCGCGAGGCTTCCCCGCACGTCTTTGATACAGTTGATTCCTGTCTTCCAGTCGGCGGCTGTTTTCCAGATGGGCACTCTGCCGCCGTTAAACAGCGTTTTGACGTCCTGCAGGCTCTCCACATACGCCCACGCAAAGAGGATTGTGTATTTGACCGGTTCAGTCAATGCCGGCAGGAGGATGACTGCAGAGAGCGCCGCCGCCATTGCCTGCGCTTCCGCCACCTTGGCGCTGTCCGTGAGAATGTAGAGCACATTTGCCGCTTCCCGCCACCGAAGAAGCCGTTTTGCCACCTCTTCCAGATTCTGCCAGTCCGTATCTTTTCCCATCAGGATGTATTCGATCTGGTACTTCATCAGCGCCTTTTCGAGTTCCGCCCCATAATAGCCGCATTTCTCAAACAGATAAGCCTGAAAGACAAGTTCATCCGCCTCTCCGCCCACCTCCGCCGCTTCCGCGCAGAGCCCCGTACCCGTCATCCGCCCCGAACGATGGGAAAAATACGCCCCCGGATCGATCTTTACCGCTGACACCGCAGACGGATCTTCCAGCACCAGATTCAGGACGCCGCTTCCCCTGACGGCATTTACGGCGTCGGCAGGATTGTTGAGCGGCACTTCCTCAAAGACGCCCTCCTCCACTTCCACTTCGGGCAGACCGATCGCGTCGATCTCTGATTCATACCCGCTCCGCATAGCGCCCACATCTGTCGTATCCAGCGAGAAACCCTGCAAAGCTCCGGCATTTCCCGCGATCTTGTCAAGGACAGCCCCTAAGGGATAGTCGTTCAGATAATCCGTAGCCTGACGCTTGAGCACAGCGCAGTTTTCGTCCGTCGCGACAGAATACTCCGTGATGCCTGCACTTCCCACATCCATCGCCAGAAGATCCCTGCCGCTAAAAATACCGTTTCCCTCCCCGGAACGCAGATTTTTCTGCATATAACTGCGCAGATGCCCCTCCGCATTCGCGATGTCGGGATGGGAACCGCAGTAGGAACTGTCCACAAACAGCAGATCGTACTGTTTCAAAAGTTCTCTGTGATACTCAGCCAGAACGGAATTCATACCGATGTCCGCCACGCATTCAAACCGCATACGGATGGCACTGATCCGTGCCCCTTCTATTACCGTGAATACAAGGGACAGGATCAATGTGAGGGACAGGGATAAGAATACCGTTATGTATCCCCGCCTCATTCCATTACCGTGTTGCTGTCTTTGGTGATCTTTTCAAAAACATTTTTCACCAGAGACTGCAGCTGCGTTTTGAAAATGATGACCAGGCCGATCAGCACCACGATGATCAGTATGATCTCCACGGTACCCATGCCCTCCTCTTCCCGCAGGAAGGTTTGAAACCCTTTCAGTTTCCCGTCGTCTCTTTTTTTGAACATCTTTTTCCTCTCTTTCCGAAGCCGTTATCCGCTTCTCTTTTTTCTATATATAAACCCGCGCTTCTCCTAGACTGTAAAGGAGAAGTAAGCCGGGATCATAATAATGACCATGACCACGCAGAGCATTATCATCATCGGCATGAGAAGCTTTGTGCCCGCTTCCTCGCCCAGTTTTTTCGCCAGATTTTTCCGCTCATGAAAGGCGTTATCCGCCTCCTGACGAAACATCCGTAAAAGGTCATTGCTCCCTTTTCTGATATTCTGCGCAAGAAGCGCCGCCAATTTGATGTAGACCTGCACCTGACAGCGTTTGCCAAAACGCTCGTACGCTTCCGTCTCCGATCTGCCGCCCTGTAATTCGTAGCAGGTGATCAAAATTTCCTCATAGACATATCTTTTTCTCTGCTCCCGCTGCCTCTTATAATCTTCTCCCATTTTGAAAAAGGCGTTGCGGATGGTCATGCCCGCTCCCATGTAGAGCGCAAGTTTATTGACGATCTCCGGATAATCCAGCAACAGCTCCCGCTTTCTTTCTTCCAGTTTCTGATCCAGTTCTCTGCCTCTTCCCCAGTAAACAGCCCCCGCTGCGACCAAAATGAGGAGCAGAAAATAACCGCTGTTGTCCTCAATGATCTCCCGCCACACGATCGATTCCGCGCCAAGCCTGTCCGGCAGCGTCATCGCCTCGGCGCTCTTCGTCTCCTCCGCATTTTCTTTCAGCAGTTCCTCCACGCGGCTGCGAATCGCTTCCTGCGGCGTGTAGACTGCGGGATTGATCTGCACAAAAAGCTGACAGTCTCTCTTCCAGTCCTCATAGCGAAACTGCGCCGTCAGGGTAACGACCTCTCCCGCCGTAAGCTCCTCATTGTGCACCGTTCCGTCCGTATCCACCAGAGAATAGGCGCTGCTCTCCCAGCTGATCTGAAACGGATAGTCCGCAAGTTCCGACACAAGTTCCAGATCAGTCCGCACATCCTCGGGTTTTTCGTTTTCTCCTAAGATCGCCGTCGGCAAAAGCGCCTGCGCCCGCTCATACTGTTCCTCGATCTCCTGCTGCGTAAACTGCCGCTCCTCCACAAGATAGTCAAAGACCTCCTCCTGTATCCCCGGAATCTCCGCTGCGAGCCCCACCTCGATCTGCCCCTCCCCGTAAGTGTTTCTGGGAAGGACGTTTCCGTCAATGAGTTTTGGGCTGCTGCGCGCGCTGATCCACACTGCCAGACAGAGCAGATTCCCCACAAACACCACCATGAGAACCAGACTGTAGAGCGACAGATAATATGCCTCCACCTGTTTCTCCGGCAAAAGCCCCGGATGCAAAGTCTTTAGCTTATCGCCAAGCTGTCTTTCGCCAAGTTCCCGCTTCCAGTCCCGTCCGCCTTTCCTTTTTCCGCTTCTGCTCTTCTTTTGCCGCAGGATGCAGGCTGCCATTTTCTGAAAAGGATTTCCCGTCTCCCTCGCGGAAAAGAGAAATAAGAGCAGATAAGCCGCCAAAATCCCCAGATATACCCCTATCATAAGCTGTTCCTTTCCTGTCACAATTATGACATTTGTGTCATATTTTCTCTCTGCCGCCTACACCTCGATCTCTACGATCTTGCGGGAAAGCCGCCATGCCGCCCCGTAAAACGCCAGACAGACCGTCATCACGATGATTCCCACCAGATTGTGGTAGAGTACGTCGAAAAAACCCTTTGAGGTGGAGCCGATGTAAAAGATGATCAGAAACGGCACCAGATTCATGATCTTCTGCTCCATCTTTTTCGCGCTGATCATGAGCTGGATCTCCTTATCCATCTCGATCTTCTGCTCGATCACTTCCGCCGTCTTCTCCAGAATATCCGTGAGATTGCCGCCGCTCTTTTTCGCGATCAGAAAGACGTCCGCAAACTGCATGATATCCGGCAGATGACTGCGGACCCCCAAGTCGTAAAGCAGCTTTTCCAACGGCACATTGTTTTCCATGCCGCGTATCATATGCCGTATTTCCGAGACAATGGGGCTTTCCGGTCCGTAAAGCGGCTCCAGATCGCGGCAGGCTTCGCGCATCGCATTTTCGACCGAATACCCCGCTTTCCCGTTTGCCGAGAGCGAGAGCGCCAGATCCTTGAACTGCATATTGAGTTCCTGCCTGCGCTTTTTGGACAGTTCCCGCCGATTCTCCTTTACCAGAAAGCCAAACAACGGCAAAAGCGGCACGCAGGCGATCAGGGAACGATAGAAAAAATAAGCGATCGCGAGAACAAGAAACGCCGCTTTCAAAACAGCCAATGCGCCCTCTTTTGCGGAAAAACGGTATTCACCATAGTCCGGCAGACTGTAATTTTTCGACATAGACAAGCTCCCCTTTCTTTTTCAGAACGCCCTGTAATCTCCCGTCCGCAGCCTCCCCCTCCTCCTCAAACCGATAGAGGGGTGCGGTCTGTATTTCCCCATCCGCGTATCCGGTCACTTCCACGATCTCCAAAACCTTTCTGCTCTTATCGCGCAGACGCCCCAGATGCACGATGATATCAATGCCCGAGGCGATCTGCTGACGGATCGCGGTCAGCGGGATCTCCATGCCCATCAGGATCATATTTTCCAGACGACCGAGCATATCCCGCGCACTGTTGGCGTGGCCCGTGGACATCGAACCGTCATGCCCCGTATTCAGGCACTGCATCATGTCAAACGCTTCGCCGCCGCGCACTTCCCCGACGATGATCCGATCCGGCCGCATTCTGAGAGACGTCTTGATCAAGTCGCGTATGGTGATCTCCTGACACCCGTCCACATTGGCATTCCTCGTTTCCATTCGAACGATATTCCGCACATTTATCAACTGTAGCTCCGCGCTGTCCTCAATGGTGATGATGCGTTCTTCCTGCGGGATATAATTGGACAGGGCATTTAAGAAAGTCGTCTTTCCGGAACCCGTCCCGCCGCTGATAAAGATATTGTATTTTGCCTGCACCAGTTTTTGCAGCCACGCGCACACCTCCTCCGTCACCGAGGAAAAAGAGACCAGATCTTTCATGGTGATCGGCTTGTCGGGAAAGCGCCTGATTGTGACAATGGGTCCGTTTAGCGCCACCGGGTTTAAGACCACGTTGACGCGGGCGCCGTTTTGCAGTCTGGCATCCACGATCGGAGAGGCTTCGTTGACCGTGCGATTGCAGTCCGATACGATCTGTTGTATCACGTTCTGTAGTTTTTCTTCGCTCTCGAACTGTAGTTCGCTCTCCTTAAGCCGCCCTTTCTGCTCGATAAAGATGCGATCCGGTCCGTTGATCATGATCTCCGTGATGTCGGGATCGTCCACCAGTTCCTGTAACACATCCAATTTGCGGACCGCGTGGAAAAGCTCTCTTCTGAGGCGCTTTCTTTCCTGTAAGGACAGCGGCCGCTCCCTGCTTTCCCGCATCAGCATCTCATCGATCAGATCGCAGATCTCCTCATCGCTGCTCTCCCGGGAATAGTCGATGCTCTCCAGAAGTCTTTCCCGCAGGAGGCGTTTTCTGTCTTCCGCATTAGTCTCCATAAATGTCCTCTCTGAGGATCGCCCTCACATAATTTGCCAGTTCCCCGTGCGTCATCATATCGAGGCTCGCCGGCAGCTCCTGAAAGATAGGAAAGCGGCATTTTACCGTCTTGTCCGCGATCTCCTCCAGTTCATTTGCCAGAAGCATCTGTTCGTACTGCCGCAGCTTTGCCGCCGCAAACGGATCGTCCCTTGTGATCGTATAGATCTTCTGACAGTTCTTTAACAGTTCAAAAAGCCCCTCCATGCCGTTGTCCAGATCCAGGATCAGATACTCGTATTCGCCGATCGCCGCAAGGTCACGGCACAGCGCAAGCCACTGTTCTCCCGGCACTTCCCGAATACCGAGCGCATACTGCATGGGCGGTATGTAATCCAGCCCTCCGGCATTCTGTATGATGGTCGGCAGGCGCAGCGCCAGTTTCTCCCGCGCGCTCTGAAAATAGTACACCACATCCATCATGTCGCCCTGATATTCCCTGCGCAGGATCTCTCCCAATCCGGAATACATTTCAAAGTTCAGATACAGTGTCTTATGCTCCTTTGCCAGAAGCTGTCCCAGCGTCAGCGCAAAGGACGTCTGCAGGCATCGTTTGATCGGAGAATAGATCCCGATCATTTTCGCCGCCGCATCCGTCGCCGTAAAATCTCCTTTCCAGCCGTCCCCCTCCGCAATGCCGTCCAGCACCGCGCGCACGACCTTTTCGGGGCTCTGATACTTACTGATGCAGCACAGATCCGTCTGCGCCGCGCTTTCGCTCTCCTGCAAAATAAATAACTGCGCCACCTGCTGTCTGACATATTCCTCCTTGAGCAGCCTCCAGGCACTCTCCGCGATGAGCAGGACCTCGATCTCCTCCCGCTTCGCAAATTTTTCAAGCTCCTCCACCGCCGTAAACAAATGCACCGCGTAGGGCAGTTTCACCTTTTCCAGAAAATACTCTGCCATGCGGAAAGCATAGCCCTCCTCCGTGTCGCAGATCGCCATGATCTTTTCTCTCAAAATAATCCTCCCATTCTGCACACCGCACTGAAAAGAACCGGAACCGCAAAGTGGATCTTGTTTTTCCAGTAGGTGTGATCATCCCGTTTTTGTTCCTCGCCGTAAAGCTTTATGCGTCCGCTCCTCCAAACGTCATGCAGATAACAGAAGAAATACCGGAATCGTTCTCTCCCGTTTCGCTCTGCGATCAGCTTGCAAAGAGAAAATGCCGCTCCGATCACAAAGGCTCCTGCCAAAATGTACGCCAGATCTTTCGCCGCGTAAAAACATCCGATCATCACAAACAGCTTTACATCGCCCGCGCCCAAAACGCCTACTTTAAACAGGGGATATAAGAGCAGAAACGCCAGAAGTACAGACACCGGAATCGCCGATAAGTCTCTGCCGGACAAGATGCTGCAAAGAATTCCGGACACGACGCCAAGCAGAATAAAACCGTTGGGGATCCGATCCGTCTTCAGATCGGCAAGCGCCGAAAGAAAGAGCAGAAATAATAAAACAGATTGCCAGTTACTCAGTCCAATACAAACCGCCTCCTTTTCTCATAAAAGTTACTACGCTGACTCAATGAAATAATCGGGAGAATGTCCCTGTGCCATACAGCCTGACTGTGGAATGGAATCCCACATAGAATTTCTTGAGTTGTGAATTGAATTATAGCACAAATAAATTGCTTGTCCAGAGGGTTTTCAGAAAAATTTGATTTTTGTGAAACCTTTACAAAATTTTGAAGAAATGAATCCCGTAAAGTACCGCAACCCCAGGAAAACCGAGGGCTCCCGATGTCAAAACCGTAAACGGATTGATCCCTACCGCCACCTGGATCTGTCTCTGCGCAAGGATGTAATTGATCGCGTAAATACCCACGGTCCCCATCACCGCGCGAAGGATAAAATTGATCAGCCATTCGACTTTTTGTCCCATCGCGCCGATCGCCAGAACGATCAGACAGACTGCCAGAATCGCTGTAACACCGCCTATATTTCCCATAAAACCCCTCTCCTTTTCTTTCCTGTCTTGTCTTTCTTTACACGCTATGCGTAAGCTGTCCGCAATATAACCGGAATATTTTTGGAAATAATTACCTAAACTGATAGTAGATGGAAATGGTATACCGGAAAGGAAAGGTGAATTTCAGATGAGAGTGATTTTCAGACAAAGCCCCTGCATCCCGGCTGATCCCGAAATGATCGTGGACGGGCATAGACCGACCTTAAGAGAAGAGCTGATCATGACAAGACGCGCGCTGGAAATCGCCTACGCGGGTTTTGACAACGCCACGGAGCCGGATCTGATCGACTGTTATATTTATGAACTGAATTCCGTTATGAAACGGTACAAATATTTATTACAAAAGGCAGCGGAATCGGCTATACCGTAAACCCCCTGTTTGCCGACGGATCCGCAGCGTTTTCCGTCAGGGTATCCCTGCCGTAAGTGAGCCCCGCATACACCGCCTGCGTGTTGCCCATGAGAGGACCCGTCATATCCTGCCCTTCGATCTGCCTGTATGCCGCCGCCAGATTTTCCAACACGGGGCGGACATGCTCCAGATTCTCCTCTTTGTAATACAGCGCCGCCTTTGCCACTTCCCTGTTGACATAGAGGTAGAGCTGTAAGAGATTCTGCGCCACCTCATACTCCAGATGCAGAGAATCCATCAGTTCGCACATGCAGCCCTGAATCCTGCGCACGGCATTCTTAAAAGCCGTCCTGTCATCTGCGGCAAGCGCTTCTTTCGCCTCATCCACATATTGCAGCGCCATCTCGTAGAGGATGGTGATCAGCTGCGTCTTATTCGCCTGCGTGATCCGCAGCGTATACTCCTGTTTTAATTCCTTCGTCATATCCTGATCTCCCTTTATTGATTCGTTTAACCGATCATATATTATCGGTTTTACGTCAATGACGCTGTTTGTACCACTCCATATCACTGTAGCAATTGCAACACCTGAGAGGGTCTCTCGTTCGCCTGCGCGAGCATGGAGACCGCCGCCTGGGAGATCACCTGCTCCGTGGTATAACTGGTCATCTCTTCCGCCATATCCACATCCATGATGCGGGAGTAGGAAGCCGTCATATTCTCGCTCGACACCGCCAGATTGTTGACCGTATGCTCTAAACGGTTCTGGTACGCACCCAGCCTGCTGCGCGCATCCGAAACATAGAGGATCGCGCTCTTGATCGCCTTATTCGCTTCGGCACACTCCTCTATCGAAGTCATCCTGAGCGTCTCAAGATTCATCCGCTCCAGAGAAATGGTGGGAATGCGGATCGCCAGCTGCTGTCCCTCGTTTGCGCCTGTCTGAATGTCCATGCTGCCGATGCCTGTAACATTGATTTCCAATGTGGTCGGCGGCGTAGTCGAAGAATCTGCTACCGTTGTGACGCCCTCCTCAAAAGCAAGCGTCATCTCAAAATCCAACGGCCCGGTCAGCGTGATCTTATTTCTCGTCGCCTCGGAGATTTTCACACCTGCCGGCAGATCGCCCTGCAAAGTCGCCTGTGTGGCGTCTTTGTCGATCATACCGTTTGCACCGTATACAATCGTCAGATCTGTGATCGAATAGACCTTGGCAATCACCTGATCCGAATAGTAATCTACTTTAACACGGTGGTTGTCCGTATAGCCGCGCAGATCGAATGTCCCGTCTAAGAGCGTCTGCCCGTTGAACTGCGTATCCGTGGAAATGCGGGTGATCTCCTGTTTCAGCTGCTTGACTTCCGCTTCCAGCGTCATGCGGTCCGTGGTGGTGAGGGTTCCCGTCTCGCCCTTGACAGCCAGTTCATTCATTCTCTGCAGCATCTCGTGCACTTCCGACAGCGCGCCGTCCGCCGTCTCGATCACGGAAATCCCGTTATTCGAGCTTTGCGTCGCTGTGCCGAGACCCACAATCTGGGTGTTCATCCGCCTGCCGATGGCATAACCGGAAGGATTGTCCTTAGACGCCGTTACCTTGAGACCGGACGAGAGCCGCCCCAAAGATTTGGAAACCTTATTGTCCGATGCATTCAGTGCATTGCTCGCGCGCATCGCCGCCGCATTATAACTGATCTTCATAGTTTCTCCTCCATCATTCTTTATTCTTTCTCTATGCTGTCAACGCCGTGATAAACGACTTTGCGATCGTATACAGATCCGCCGTCTGTGTCTGCGCTTCGGAAAGCGTCTCATAATCCTCGTCCGCGATCTCTTTGCTGTAGAGGACCGCCACATTCCCTGCCCGCGTCATTTCGCCGTCCGCACCCGAGACTGCCAAAGACGCTTCCAGTGCATCCTGTCTGCCCCGCAGCCAGTCCGTTCCCTCCCTGCTGTCGCAGGCGATATATCCCGATACTGTCCGCTCCTTTAAGGAGAACCGCGCCGTGATCTCTCCGAATTCTTCCGTCTGCGCCGTGATACTCACCTTTCCGGTCTCTTTGCCGTGCAGAACTTTCAGATTAATAGCTGTCAGCTCACCGTTTATCTCTACGGGAATCTGATAATTCTCTTCCTTCGCAAGACTTCCCGCAAGCGCAAGCTGCTTTCTACAGCTCTGCAGGGTGCGCAGATCCAGATAATCTTCCGGCGCTTCCGCCGCCTCTTCCAGAAGTGCCGTAAAGGTTTCCTGCATCTCTGTGTAGGCTTCCTGTGCACTCTCCCGGTCCGTCAGATTCTCCAACAGCGATTCGGCTTTCTCTTTTCCTTCCGAAACGCCCGCGTCCTCCTCCAGTTCCCGCAGCTTCCGATACAGTGCGCCGGGCTTTTTGCGGAGAGCAGCTGCCGCCTCCAAATGATTCGCTGTCACGGGCTGTTTATAGGCGATCAGCTCCTGCACAACGGACTGTTCAACATGTTCCAGCCCCCGAAACGATTGTAACTGCTCCTGCAAGTATGCCTGCTCAAGCGCCGCGTCCGCTGTCTGTCCCCGCAGCGCCTCCGCAAAGGCTTCCATCGTAGTCTGTGCTTCCGGCTGTGCGTCTGCGAGCATTTCCGGTTCCAGAGAATCGGCGATCTGCCCCGCCAGCATATGATAATAACGCTGCGCATCCTCCGACGTCTGCTGTTCCTGTCCTTCGCCTGCGCTCCCATCCGGTCTCTCGTCCCCAAGTCCCGGGAACCCTGCAAGGATCTGATCGGTGATGGAGTTTCCCGTGTGCAGGGCGTCTACGCCGTTGAAGCCATCGCTCACACGATAATCCATGCCCTGTTTTTTGGTACTGCGCATCGCCGTCAGGAGATTGCCAAATGTCATCTCCGCCCCTTCTTTCAGGAGGCTTCCGACCGCTGCGTCATCCGTCTTTTCCAACTGGCGGAACATCCGATAGATGCCGATGTAGGCTTCCCTTTCCTGCTCCGTGATCGCGTGGCTCTTGTCTAACTTATATAAAAACTTACTGAACTTCTCTTCTTTTGCCGCATTGTCAATGCCGCTCTCGTCCAGGTAACGGTTGAGCTCCGAAACGGACATTTCAAGCGGATTTTTGCCGTCCCGAATCGCCTGCAGGGATGCCGCCGGCGTCATTTTACGGATCGTCTCGCGAAGCTCCATATCGTATTTTTTCACGGCATCCATGTTTTCATGGCTGATATCCATGCTGTTGTAGCCCAGGATCCGCACCGCCCTGCGGTTCTCCTCATTCGTCTCAAGTCCCATATCCTGTAGGATATCGTCCACATTGCGGAATGCCTTGCGGATGGAATCCCCCAGATCCGCTCTCGGCGCCGTCATCAGCGCCTCGTAAGATTCGCCCGCCGCCTCGTAAGCTGCTCTGAGCGCCAAACCGTTTGTATGTACATTGTCCAGCGTAAACGCCTGCACACCGTCCACGTACTGCCCTAAGACTGCCGCCGGCAGATCGGGAATCTCCGCCAGTTTTGCCTGTACTTCCCCGTAAAGCGCCGCCTTATCCGCCGCCGCTGCCGGATCGGACTCTCCGAACAATCTTTGGTTCTGCTCCTGCTCCAGCTTCTTTAACGCCTCCACCAGCGCTTCCAATTCCGTAGTGTCAATGGAATATCCGCTGTCGATCAGCTTTCGGTTCGCCTCAATGGTCATCATCAGGCGGACTTCCTCAAGCTGCCGCCTCTGCGTGACAGCCGCAGGAGTGTCAAGAGCTGCCGCGCCCGCCGCTTTTTCCTGTGCCGCCCTGCGGTCGATCTCCTCCTGCGCTTTTGTCAGATTGCGCAGATTTAACGCTTTCTCTTCCGCCGCGACAAGATCTGCCGCTTCATCGGTGATCTTTCCAAATGCTTCCACATAATCAGCCGCCCGCTCCGTCGTGCTCCTCCCATCAGCGAGATTCGCATCGCCAGCCTTTCTGCCGTCTGAGACAGCCGCCGCGATCGCGGACAAAAGCTGTTCTCTGGTCTTTGGCTGACCAGACTGGTCAATCTTGTGGAGAGCCTCCATCGTTTCCGCTGTCAGCGGCACGCCCACGCCGATCAGCCACTGTGCGCGCTGCACATTTTCCCCGCTGTTATCGAGTCCCGCTTCTTCCAGCACCCGCTCGATCTGCGGGCGAAGCTGCTCCCAGTTATACTCCTCGGCTTTCTTTGCATAGTAGCCGGTATTGTCCGCTTCATAGTAACCGTGCCCCTGACGGGTGCTGTCAGCCGCCGCGCTGTGGTCCGCCAGATAGAGATTGTCAATGGTAGGCTCCATGCGGTTTTCCACCATATACTTGACAGTGCCCTCGTCCGGCTTTCCCGTCTGCACGGCTCTCTCAAAGGCTTCTTTCGCCGCCCGCGCATTCTCCTCCGTGAGCGGAACGTCATGCGCCGCGAACTGCCGCGCAAGCTCCTGTGCAAACGCCTCGCTCCCCGTGATCTGCGCCAGTGTCTCCGCATCCAGATCGTCGGTGTAGCCTGTTACCTGCGTGCCGCCCTTTACGAGCGCCGCCTTGATCGTATCGACAATGGTGACAACCTCTTCGATCTCCATATCGCCGGGATGATAGCCCTCCTGCTGTAAGCGGGAGAAATCTTCCCCGGACATAGTATTAGACATCACTGTCATAAAGTCTGTCTGCGTGGCAACGTCGATCGCCGCCGCATCCTGCATAACCTCTTCTGCGGTCTTTCCATGACCCCCGTAAGCGTTGTTATCCATAACTTTGCCAGAAATGTCTAATGCATAATCACCCGCGCGTTCCGTCCTCGCCGCCCGGGCGTCCCGATATGAAGTTGTCGCCCTGTCTACATTTTGGTTCACTGTGTTGTGGTCAAAAGTGATCTTCATGCTTACCTCATACCAAATGTAGTGGTTTCTCTTGATTTATATAAAAAAGTAAGGGCGAATGCTTTTTACATTCACCCTATATTTCGGCTAAGTCCGTCGGTTTCTTAACCTCTTTTTTGTTTTTCTGTCACATCAAAGGCGCAACCGCTTTCAGGAAAACCCCCAGCATTTTCAGCCCCGCCTTTCCCTGCCAGATGGTCCCTTTCGTAACCTGGCGGCATGCGGAAAACGTTTTCTCAAAGTCCGTCCTGATCTCCGGAATACAGGAAACCCCGTTCATATAAGTAGCGCACTCAAAATGATGATACAGACTGCGGTAATCCAGATTGATGGTTCCCACCACAGCCTCACGGTCATCCGCCAGAAATACCTTGGCATGTACAAAGCCCGGCGTATACTCATAAATCTGTATTCCGGAAGCCAAAAGCGAGGCATAATGGGTCTTTGCCAGCGCATAGGGAGCCGTCTTGTCCGGAACGCCCGGCAGGATCAGCCGCACATCCACGCCCCGCTCGGCGGCAAATTTCAAAGCTGTCTCCATCTCGCCATCCAGAATAAGGTATGGCGACATGATATAGACATACCGCTGCGCGCGGTTCAGGATGTCCATGTAGACCCGCTCGCCCACTTTATCATCATCTAACGGACGGTCGCCGTAAGGAATGACAAAGCCTTCCCCCTGTCTGGCAGGAGCGTTCAGGAAACGGTCAAACTCCGGCTTCATTTCACTCATATTCCACATTTGCAGGAACATCAGCGTAAAGCTTTTTACAGCCTCGCCCTGAAGCATGACAGCGGTATCTTTCCAATGACCGTATTTTACGGTATGATTAATATATTCGTCAGCCAGATTTACGCCGCCGTTAAAAGCCGTGTGTCCGTCGATCACCAGAATCTTGCGATGATCTCTGTAATTATAATGCGTAGAGAAAAAAGGGGAAACAGGCGCAAATGCCTTACACCGGATGCCCAGTTGTTTCATCCGTTTGGGATAATCGTGAGACAGCAGGGCAAATTCGCACATGCCGTCATACATCACCCGCACATCCACGCCATCCCTGGCTTTCCGGGCAAGGATCTCCAGCACCTTTCCCCACATAAACCCCTCGTCGATGATGAAATATTCCAGAAAAATAAATTCCTTCGCCTGCTCCAGCTGCCGGAGCATTTCCTCAAATTTGTTCTCCCCCAGAGGAAAGTACGTCACCAGCGTGTTTTCATAGACCGGACCGCTGCGCCGGGCGATATAGCGTGCCAAAGACGCCGCCCCCGGATCCTGCGATGCCAGCCGCTCCCATGTTTCCGCTGACTGAGGCGCAAGATCCTTTGTTTCATCGACGATCTGATCGATGCGTTTTTTCATTGCTTTGTGACCGATATCGCTCTGGATGTAACAATAAAACAGCGCGCCAAACACCGGCAGCAGCATGACGACCACCAGCCAGGTAATCTTCGCCGTCGGATCCATCCGGCTGTTGAGCAGATACAAGACCATGATTACGGTAAACAGCACCGTCCCGCCCAAAATATGCGGCAAAAAATCCCCAAACCAGCGGAACACGCTGAAAATAAACATAATTTGTGCCGCCAGCAGCACAAGCATGATTCCCATACGGCTGAATACGGCGTGAACGATCCCTTTCTGCCCCTTTTTCAGCAGGGAGATCCCTTCGCTTTCCTTTATTTCCCCACTCATCACAGTTCCTCCCGTTTCCTTTGTTTACAGAAATCCGGCGTATGTATCAGACTTATTTTTCAATCTATCTCCCTGCTGTTTCTGCGGCTCATAATCATGGTAAGCAGATCAAATACAGCTTCAACGATCAAAGAGATTCCCGTGAACCACCACATAACCATTGTAGAGGAAAAGGGATTGCTGATAATGACAATGGCGCAGAGAATGGATACAGCCGCACTGATGGCGCCCCACCACCATTTGCGGTTTTTCAGACGAAGCAGATCAACCGTCAACTGCACTTTCCCCAAGCCTGCTATCAGCACAACAATGCCATATAAAACCGCGATCACAGGGAACGTCGCAATAAACCATTGCGGATTCAATGCACAAAAAGCGCCGGCTCCTACGGAAACCAGACCCCGGATCAGAAGACCGCTTACCACAGCAACTTCCGGGCTGCTTTTGAAATAGCGGATAATACTGATAATACCGCTTGCAATCAAAGCGATGCCCGCTACCATAATGATCGCTGCGGTAAAGCTTACCGGACGGATCAGCAATAGAACACCTACCGCTGCCTCAGTGATACATAAAAGAAGAGTACTCCAGGTTTGTCTGCGCATGTTCATAATAATACCTCCCACATTCTTCTCTCTTGACAGAGGAAATTTCAGGTTATAAAATTATAACACTACATCTGTTGCATTTGCAACATACGGTTTTTTAGTATACGTTGTGGACACAACATTTGCCGTCGAAATGTTGTATCATTTACAAAATTTTCATAATTTAAGGGAAGGACCAGTCGTATGCCGGATATGAATCAACGAGTCAAAATCACCAAGCGAATGCTGCGAGAAGGGCTGCTGCGGCTGCTAAAACAAAAAAATCTGGATAAAATCAATATCACGGAACTATGTCGGGAGGCAGGCGTCAACCGTACTACATTCTACCGATATTACGAACTGCCCGGGGATATTCTTTTAGAGATGCAGAGCGAATTTTTTGAAGAAATCTTCAGAAGCTTTCAAAAACCGTTAACGGCAGATGATGTAGAGCGGTTTTTTCTGTGCCTGTCCGAGCAGTCCGATCTGGCAAAACTGCTTTTTCAACATACTCCCGAAGCAGACTGGCTCAAAATTTTTAATCATATCTACCAAAACATTTCGGACAAAACGACAATGAAAGTATTTCAAAATCCGGAGGCGGACAACGTGCGGCTGCTCTCCGCTTATCTGGCTGGCGGCACTTATTTTCTGGCGCGGCAATGGATCATGGAAGATATCCCCATATCGCCCAAAGAGGTCGCCGGCATTGCCCTCAATATGCTGGAAAAAATAGGCTGCTCTCAATAACATATGAAAGGGATGCCCGTGCAGAATCAGAAAATAATTCATTGCCAGACGCCCAACCCGCCCGTTGCCGTCCGCAAACGGATGAATATTCTCAAATTTTGCATGAAAATACGCTGCCGCAGTCAACGCGTCATCATCGGAAACATCCGCCAGTTCCGCGTCTGTTTTTATGTTTTTCTGCTGCCAGAGGGCGAGCGCTTTTTCGTAGTTTGTCATAGATGACGCCTTTCTGAGTAGCTTTGCATCATAACGGAATATGATAGCACACCTTTTTCTGGTTCAATGATTTACCTGTATCGCTTCTCCTTAATAACTACGCATAATTTTCTACAAGATCAATATCTAACCCTAATTCTTTCAAATCCTCATCTCTGACATCTAACTCTGTTTTCAAAATATCTAACATCTCATAATATGCCATTTTTCTCCCCGCAAAAAACTTATTGCCCTTATCCTCTCTGTACTCTTTCATTGCATCATTGGCATTATCTAACAGCCTTGCAATCATATATTTTAAACTTTCCGTCGTTACTGTATCAGTCATCATAATCGCCTCTTTTCTTCAACGCATCTTCTTTTCCAGCCTAAATAGATTCTTGCTTTGATTCCTCCATGATTGCTCCTATCTGCTTCATACATTTTTTCCCAACTCCGCCATCTTCCGAGATCTCGGACCATCTAAAATATTTTTCGGCTGCTGTATCGTATCTACCTGTTCCGCCACATCCTTTTCCCATTGATCAAGCAATTCATTTATCCTGTCCTGCTGATCCTTTGTCAATTTCTTGTCCGGCATATTTTATATACCCATCCTCCCTGCAACATTCAAATATATAATGCCAAAGATCTCCCATACAGAGCGCATCTTCTACGCTTTCATTGTAATACCGATTACCACCTTTATCAATAACATTATATCTTTGTTTTTCAACAGGAATCTATCGAAAGTATTTCCGCTTTGTATAAAATAGACAATACAATATCTTGTGGTTTTTCGCTTTTGGCTTTTCCCTATATACTATATCTTGATATTTTTAAGTATCAAACGTTATTTCGTCTACTATTTTTCTATATCCTCCTTTTCGAAAATTCATTGTAATTTCCCCCTCCCTGTGCTATACCCAAATCAAGGAATGTTTTCTTACATTTCTATTCTATCGTATCCGGGATCTGTTTTTTGATTCTGTAACTCTTTGGGGCAGAACCCCGTCATGAACATCTGAGAAAGGAAGACACATCTATGAACCAACATTCCGAAA
>JAMPCE010000040.1 GCA_023666335.1 bacterium | reverse complement strand
TCTTACGCCGGCAATACGGCACCTGCTGTCTTCGGCATTTGCTACTATAGCATACGGGGAGAAAGTTGTCAACTGTAATTTTCAGCAGATAGAAGCAGACTATGAATCCGCAGCCGCCGCACGGGCAAACGGACCTGCCTGCTTCATTCTGTCAGCCATTGCGCCCGAACGCGCCTCATACTGTAAACCGAATTTCTGCGCCTCTGTGATCTCCACCTCCATCACGCCGAAGTTTGTCTTGATCTGCAGGACGGTGGAGCCGTCGGGTTTGGTGATGATCTCGGTCTCCATATCGTCTTCTTCCTCGTCTGCCTTGCCGATGCCGCCCGCGGGGATGGGCATTTTATCGTCGTAGTCGGAGATTTTGACCTTTTGCAAGTGCTTTTGGTTCTCATGAATGATGGCGCGCTGGATCAGTTCCATCTCTTCCGCGGTATAGAGACGTGCGCCGAAGCCGTTCATATACTTTGCGTACTTGATCTTTTCGCGGTCTACGTATGTGGAACCGTCCTTTTCATAAGTATAATCCGGCACGCCATCCTTTGTGGAAGTCTCGAAGAACGTGACAAAATCGTCCTCGTCGATCTCTCCCGCCAGAAGATCTTTCCAGAAATTTTCGTGGGAAGCAAAGCGCAGATTGGCATCCTGCGGGAAACGCTGCAAAAATGCCATCACTTTCTCGTACTGCCCCGCTTCCGTGTAGGAAAACCGCCAGCAGTCCCTGTTCACCCACTTGCCGTCTTCCATGTAGGCTTCTTTACACCAGATGCCGTCCTGACCGTAGCAGGTGATGTACCAGTGCTTCTGCTTCGGGTCGTCTGTGGGGTAACTGCACTTCGTCACCTCTTCCGTGAGCAGAGTCGCGACCTCCTCCGGGTCAGCCGCCCGCTCTGTGCTGACGTTTTCCCCTTTCGCCGTTGCCTCCACGGAAGCCGCCGCGGGCGCTGCCACACGATCCGACGCCGGCGTCAATACACCGCCCGTTTCCGCAGTTTCCACCTCCGCCGGAACTGACACATCTGTCACTTCTTCGGGATCAGCCGTGCCGCTCTCGATCTTTCTCCTGAGAGCCTCCCTCTCCGCCTGCGCTTCCGCCTCCGCGATCAGCGCCTTGATCTGCTCCTGCAAAGCCTCCTCGGCGTCGTCAAAATCCGCCAGAAGCTTCTCCCACTCTTTTATGGTAAAGGACTGCGCGCCTGTCTGGAATGTCGGTTCCACCGTGCCGTCCTTGACTTTTTTTGCCATCTCTTCCATGTGCGCAAGGATCTGCTCGCGGTACGTCATATCCTCCGCTTTTGCAGATTCTGCGCCCGCACCATTTGTGACACTGTTGTCATTTTTCTCATCCTGCATCAAAAACGCTTTGCCCGCGCCTGTCCTGCCCGCCCGAGTGGAGCGGTTTCCGTATCCCGCCTGCGCGGTGTTCTGCATCCATGAGGTATATCTGTTTCCGATATTCATAGTTTCCTCCTTAGCGGAGCGTTTTCGCGACATGCAGCATGACTTTGCTGTCGCAAAGTCGCAAATCTCAAATTTGCGTCTGCCATCATCGACTTTGTGATGCTCCTTCACAAAGTCGCGATTGAAAAATAAGGTCATCAGACTTATTTTTCAATCTTTCTTCCTTAGCGGGCGTTTATTTCTCCCTTACATAAGGAATACGATTCAAATGCCCGGAAAGTTTCATTTGCTGATATAAAATTTTATCAACGCGAAGAATCGTGCAACGATTCATTACCAAGTCACGACCCCGTCCCCGTCGATCGCCACGCCCTCGGAAATGCTCCTCATATAAGAGAGCACGCGCTCTTTCTCCGCGCCCTCTAAAAGCGCAGTCCGACAGCCGCTCTGTAAGCAGGGGATGAACTGATACCGCACGATCCCCGTCTCGTCGATCACCACTTCCACCATGCCGGTATCCAGCGTCTTGGAATTAAACCAGAAATTTCCCAGACTGTAGATCACGGGCACGCCGCTGATCACACCGATCGGCTGCAGACAGTGCGGATGATCCCCAATCACCAGATCCGCGCCCGCCGCAACCAGCTCCGGCGCCTGTTTTAACTGCGCCCAGTCAAGTTCCGCCTGATTTTCCGTCCCCCAATGGATGTAAGCCACCACAAAATCGCTGTTCTCGGCTGCCTCCCGCACGGTCTCCATCAGCTTCTCGCCGTTCCAGCAGCGGAACACGCCGGGAGAATCCGCCGTGGCTTCCTTTGTGTCCGGCGTGTCCAACCGCTCGATCTGCGTTGCCGACACAAAAGCGATCTTGAGATCTCCCACGATATAATAGACGGGCTTTCTCGCCTCGTCAATGTCGCGCCCCGCGCCCACATAGGGGATCTGTGCTTCCCGCAGGGTATCGAGCGTGTCCGTGAGCGCGTCCGGACCGTAATCATAAGCGTGGTTATTCGCCAGCGACACAAGATCCACGCCCATATCCTGCAGATAAGCTGCCGTCTCCGGACGCGCCCGGAACGTAAACTGCTTCTCCTCGATGGGCGTCCCCCGATTGGAATAGGCAAACTCATTGTTTAACATCATGACGTCCGCCGCCTGCATCCGCTCGATCACCTCGGGCAGCACGCCTTTCGAGATATCGCCGTCTGCGCGCACCGGTCCGGTAATGGCGTAGCGGTCGTCAAAGAGAACGTCCCCCGCAAAGGTGAGCGTCACCTGCCCCGGCACGGACGGTTCCCTGACGTAGATATTATTTTCCGCAAGAAAAGACGGATCCTCCAGCTCACTCTGATATCTGGACGGCGGCTCCGTCTCCTCCTCTTCCGGCACAGATTCCTCCTCCGGCTCTTCAACCACAGGCTCCGGAATCTGTGCCGTCTCTGCTTTCTCCTGCTCCATATTGACCATTTCGGTCAATCCGTCCCTGACCGGCTCCGTGATCCAGCGATGCGCCGCGAGCGCAAGAACCCCCGCTGCCGCCACCGCCGTCAATGTAATCACAAACGGCAGGATAACGCTTCTGCGAAACCGTATTCTCTTTTTCCTCTTTCGTACTCTTTTCTTCGCCATGTGTCTATGATACGATTTTATCGCTCCATCATTCTACCGGATTTATAGCAGATATCTTTTCCAATTATTTTAAACGGTTTTCCCTGTTTTCGCAATGCTTTTTAACAGCACAAGAGAGCGGTCTGCCAATGCATACCGCTCTCCAATCTTAATTTTTCGTATTCCCTTTTTAGCGCAACGTTTCTTAATACTTCGCTACGTTCACTTTCACGCCGGGACCCATAGTCGTTGCCAGCGTAATGCTTCTGAGATACTGACCCTTAAGCGCCGCAGGCTTTGCCTTCACGATCGCATCCATCAGCGCATCAAAGTTCTCCTGTAACTTCGCCTCTTCAAAAGAGGTCTTACCGACGGGTACATGGATGATGTTCGCCTTATCCAGCCTGTACTCGATCTTACCGGCTTTGATATCGCTGATCGCTTTCGCCACATCCATCGTGACAGTACCTGCCTTGGGGTTGGGCATCAGACCTTTCGGACCGAGCACCTTACCCAGACGGCCCACGACGCCCATCATATCGGGGGTCGCAACCACCACATCAAAGTCAAGCCAGCCTTCATTCTGGATCTTCGGGATCAGCTCCTCGCCGCCTACATGATCGGCGCCTGCCGCTTCCGCCTCGCTCACCTTATCGCCCTTTGCAAATACAAGCACGCGGACCGTCTTACCGGTTCCGTTGGGCAGCACCACCGCGCCGCGGATCTGCTGCTCTGCATGACGACCGTCGCAGCCGGTTCTGATGTGAACCTCTACCGTCTCGTCAAATTTTGCCGTCGCTGTCTTTTTTACCAAGGCGATCGCCTCTGCGGTATCGTACTGTGTCGCACGATCTACCAGCTTCGCCGCCTCCTGATATTTTTTACCGTGTTTCATCTCGAACCCTCCATTACTCTTCTACTGTGATACCCATGCTTCTCGCAGTACCGGCGATCATGCTCATTGCCGCCTCGACGCTCGCCGCGTTCAAGTCAGGCATCTTCATCTCCGCGATCTCCTGCAATTTCGCTTTGGAGATCGTCGCTACTTTCGCCTTGTTGGGCGTAGCGGAACCGGATTTGATGTTGCACGCTTTCTTTAAAAGTACCGCAGCAGGGGGAGTCTTCGTGATGAAGCTGAAACTTCTGTCTGCATACACTGTGATGACGACCGGGATGATCACGTCACCCTTATCGGCTGTCTTTGCGTTGAACTGCTTGGTAAATTCAACGATGTTCACCCCGTGCTGTCCGAGTGCAGGACCAACCGGGGGCGCCGGCGTTGCCTTGCCGGCAGGAATCTGTAACTTGATGTAGCCTTCTACCTTCTTTGCCATATGGCACCTCCTAAAATAATATGATCGTGGTGTAACGCTGTAGGTGCAGCTTCCACTTTTTATATTTTACAATTCAGCACACGCCATTCGGTCTGGCTGAACTGTTATCTCATACTTCGTACCTCCGCGAAGCTGATCTCCACGGGGGTCTCTCTGCCGAACAGCTCCACATTGATGGTCGCTGTCTGTTTGCCGTAATCGATCCTCTGCACGACGCCGACGGTATCTTTCCAGACGCCCGCGACGACCGCGATGGTATCGCCCTCCGCAAAATCGACGGTCATATTCTCCATCTTGATGCCGAGCGGCTTCATCTCCGCCTCTGTGAGCGGCACCGGCTTGCTGCCCGGTCCCACGAAGCCCGTCACGCCTCTGGTATTTCTCACGACATACCAAGTATCGTCGTTCATGATCATATTGATCAGAACATATCCGGGGAACATCTTCTTCTGAACCGTCTTGCGCGCGCCGTTTTTCAGCTCGGTAACGTCCTGCATCGGCACCTTGACTTCCAGAATCTCTTCCTCCAAATGTCTGTTCTCGATTGTCTTTTCGATGTTTGCTTTCACTTTATTCTCATAGCCGGAATAAGTGTGCACAACATACCAATTCGCCTCTGCCATACGGATCCTCCCTGTCCTGCTCTTCGTCTAAGCCGCCCTAAAATTGCAATGTCGTGATAAAGTCCACGCCGTACTGCAAACCGAAATCAAGCACCGCGATGATTGCTCCCACTATCAGGGAGATCGCAACGACCGCTATGGACTGCTTTAAGAGGGAATCCTTGTCCGGCCAGCTGATCTTCTTAAATTCAGCCTTTACGCCGTCAAAAAATCTGACAGCTTTCTTTTCTGTCTTTGCCGAATCCGCCATAATCGCTTATCTCCTTTTTACTTCGTCTCTTTGTGCAGGGTATGTCTCTTGCAGAATCTGCAATACTTCTTGGTCTCCATCCGGTCGGGATGGGTCTTCTTATCCTTTGTCGTATTGTAGTTACGCTGCTTGCATTCCGTGCAAGCCAATGTGATCCTTGTGCGCATCTTGCCACCTCCAGTATATTGCGATCCGTTTATTATTTTGAGCATAAAAAAAAGACCTGAATCTCATCTCGCTCACACAATATATCATACGACGCACCGCAAGTCAACTGTTTTTCCGTTTTTTCTCTCCAAAAAAATTTATTTTTTTCGTGCGATCCCTCTTTATAAACCGCCCAAACGGTACGATATATAGGATAACAGTATTTTTGTGTGGAAAAATATCTGCAATTTTCCGCAAATACTTGCTTTTTGCACAAAAAAACGATATGATACTAATATAATAAGTAGAAATGCCCACGAAGACGCCTTGCAGGCTACGGACAGCCGACGGAGGCGCTCGGACGAATTTCATGGAAGAAAGGAGGGGCTTATGGGTTTCAACACCGTTCATAACCTGACGAATGTCTATAATTTCTATATGACCACCTACGCGCCCAAGTCGAGCACGCCTTATGATACGCATAAGAAGAGCGAGCTTCGCAGCGTGTATAATTCCATCGTAAAGATGAATAAGGAGTCCCCTCTGTTTATTCTGGATACCAGTAAGGAATCCCAGCAGTTTGCAGTGGGCATCAAGGAGAGCGCCAGAGAACTTCGCAACACCATCGCTTCTTTGGGCGGTCTCGATGAAGAAGAACTTCTGAATAAAAAGGTGGCTTATTCCAGCAATGAGAATATCGTCTCCGCCAAATATGTGGGAGCGAAAAAGCCGGACGATGATTTTCCTACCTATGAGGTGGAAGTCAACCATCTTGCCTCCTCTCAGGTCAATCTCGGCAAGTTCCTGCCCGCGGAAGAACCCGTGGCGCTTTCGCCCGATACCTACTCTTTTGACGTGGGGATCGACGATTTGAGTTACGAGTTCCAGTTCAGCATCAAGGCGAACAACACAAACCGGGATGTACAGGCGCGCTTATCCCGCCTGATCAACAATGCGAACATCGGTATGTCAGCCGAGGTCATCACGGATGAGGAGGGCAATTCCGCCCTGCGGATGGAGTCGGATGCCACAGGCTTAAAAGACGGCAAAAAGGCACAGTTTATCATCTCCGACCAGCGCACCAGCAAGACTGCGGGCGTGGTGGATTATCTGGGTCTTGACTATGTCTCTTCTCCGGCTACGAACGCTTCTTTCCTGATCGACGGCGAGGAGCATACTTCCATCGCCAACCACTACACGCTGAATAACACCTACGAATTACAGTTCAAGGGCGTGAGCAGCGAGGAGGGCGAGACGGCTTCCATCGGCATCAAGACCGATGTGGAATCTCTGGCTGAGAATATCAATACCCTTGTGAGAGGTTATAACTCTTTCTTGCAGGCGGTTTCCGAGTACCGCGCCGATCAGCCGAAGAGCGGACGGCTCTTTAACGAAATGAGCAGCGTAGCAAGGGTCTACGCAAAGGGGCTTACCTCCGCAGGTCTGAACCTGAATCTGGACGGCACGCTGGAGGTAGACAATAACGTCCTGCGCCAGAAAGCAACCAGTGAGGACGCAAAGGATGCGTTCTCTTCCATGAAAGGCTTCACCAATTCGGTGCTGCGCAAGTCGAATCAGGTTTCCTTGAACCCGATGCACTACGTCAACAACGTGATCGTGGCTTACAAGAACCCCGGCAAGAACTTCGCAAGCCCCTACATCACCAGCGCATACAGCGGGATGATGTTTAATAGCTACTGCTAATACAGAACCGATTATATTGAAAAACGGCGGACATTACGGTCTGCCGTTTTTTATTTCACTATTCGTAAATGTGCGACATAATAAGGCAAGCTGTTCGTTCCGAAGCACTGGTCTGATGCAGTAAATGCCTGCGGCATTAACTGCTCGAGTTTGCGCAGGGGCGGCAGAGATACCCTGCTCTGCTGCCTCAATATACTATAACGGAATGTTGCCGTGTTTCTTTTTGATCGGTTCTACCTGCTTATTTTTCAACCCCCGCAGCGCCTTGATCAGCGCCGCCCTGGTCTCCTCGGGCTTAATCACCTCATTGACATACCCTCTGGCTGCCGCCACATAGGGATTCAGGAAGCGGTCCTCATACTCTTTCTTGCACTGAGCGCGCATCGCCTCCGGATCAGCCGCCGCCTTGATCTTTCTCTTAAAGGCGATATTCACCGCGCCGTCCGCACCCATCACCGCGATCTCCGCGATGGGCCACGCGTACACGATATCCGCTCCCATCTCCTTGGAATTCATGGCGATATAAGCGCCTCCGTAAGCTTTCCGCATGATGAGCGAAATCTTCGGCACAGTGGCTTCCGAGTAGGCGTAGAGGATCTTTGCGCCGTGGCGGATGATGCCGTTGTGTTCCTGCGCCGTTCCGGGCAGAAAAGCCGGCACGTCGATCAGCGTGACGAGCGGTATGTTAAAGCAATCGCAGAAGCGGATAAACCGCGCGATCTTATCGGAGGCATGGTAATCGAGAGAACCTCCCATAGAATTGGGCTGGTTTGCCACGATGCCGACCACCTTGCCCTCCATGCGGCACCATCCCACCACCGCGTTGGTGGCAAACTCTTTCTGC
The DNA here is from genome assembly GCA_023666335.1 of bacterium. GTDB lineage: Bacteria > Bacillota > Clostridia > Lachnospirales > Lachnospiraceae > UBA3282. The sequence goes on along the minus strand of JAMPCE010000040.1, from coordinate 17,587 downwards.
ACCTCGAAGAAACTTCCTTCATCCACGATGCAGTCTATGACTTCCTTTACATCGTAGGCGTGGCGGGAGTTGTCGGGGACGATATCCCTGATCTTTGCCGCCTTTGCCCGCATGGCGCTGTCCGGCTTCGGCGCGCTGTCTCCTCTGCCAAACACCCTGCCGACCCGCGTTGAAATGCTCCTTCTCTCCGCCGTATCGACCACAGGCGGCTTCTGCGTCCAGTTGCTCGGCAGATAGGAAAGGAGTTTGCGGACGCCCATCAGGCATTCGTTTTCCGTATCATAGGTAAAGTGGGACACGCCGCTCTTCTCTGCATGCACTTTGGCGCCGCCCAGCTCCTCTACGGAGACTTCCTCGTTGATGACCGTCTTCACCACGTTCGGTCCGGTGATGAACATCTTGGAGATATCTTTCACCATAAAGATAAAATCGCAGATGGCAGGCGCATAGCAGGCGCCGCCCGAACAGGGACCGAGGATCACCGCGATCTGGGGAATGACGCCCGAAGCCTTTGTGTGGCGCAGGAACATCCCGCTGTAGCCGCTTAAGGAAGAAATGCCCTCCTCGATCCGCGCGCCGCCGCTGTCGTTGATGCAGATCAGGGGTGCTTTCATCTCCATCGCCATGTCCTGAATGCGGCAGATCTTAAACGAATGGTACTCGCCGAGCGTCCCGCCGATCACCGTGAAGTCTTCGCTTGCCACAAAGACCTGTCTGCCGTCGATCTCCCCGTAGCCCGTCACCACACCGTCGCCGGGCACACGCCTTTTATCCAGGTCAAAGTCGTCGATGCGGGACTCCAAAAAGCCGTCCACCTCCACAAAAGTACCGGGATCGAGCAGGACCTCGATCCGCTCTCTGGCTGTCAGCTTTCCGTTCGCGTGCTGTTTGTCGATCTTATTCTGACCGCCGCCAAGCATTGCCTTTTGCCTTCTCCTGTCCAGTTCTTTGACCGCTTCGTTCCAGTTCATGGGAGCGCCTCCATCTTGTTTGATATTCCAATGTTTTGATATTCAAAGTATCCAGCTATCATTATAGGCAGAGTATCACATCTTGTCAATACTCTGCCTATGATTTAATTTGCTTTCAGCTTCACCGTGATCTTTACCGTATTGATCCCTGTGCCCGTACTCTTTTCATAGTACGTTTTGTCTGTGTCGGCGCGATAGACGAGATATCCTGTCAGATCATTCTGATTCGCCTTATCTGACAGATGTGTCAGATCATCCGCCGTCAGACTCGGTTTGAGCCGCAGCTCTTTCCCGTTCAGTTCAAAATATTTGGTAAAGTCATTTGCCTTTCCGGCGAAATTCGCGTTGCGCAGTCCCAGCGTCCGATCGTCCTGCCCCGCATCGTCAGTACGGGTATAGATCACCGTATAATCCGCATTCGGAATGCTCGCCGTCCCTGTCAGTTCGACGGCGTCGCCCGCTTTCGCCTGCATCGTGTAAGCTGTCACAGGTTTATAGGTAAATTTCTTTGTCTTATCGACTTTCACCGTCACCGCCGCTGCCGCTGCCGCCGGCGTAAATACCGCTTTACCGTCCGTTTCCGCCGTCGTTCCTACCGTCACTTTCAAAGCGTAGCTGCTCTGCGCCAGCTGCATATCTGCGTCAAATCCCAGCGTGATGACCGCTGTCTGCGCCGTTTTGTCCGCTGTCGGCACAAGTTCCGTGATCTCGCATACTTTCGCCGACGGATGCAAATGCGCCATGAAGCGGTAGAGGCTCTCACTGTTCTTTGCATTCAGCTTCGTCCAGTCAAGATCCACCTTTGCCACTTTCTTTCCCGTATTCAGCTTCTCCGCTGCCGCATTCGGAATCGTCAACTGAATCTGCGCCGTCTGCTCCGCCTGTGTGCCTGTCTGATGGAGATTGCCAAGCGCTTTCGCCGTCACGCCTTTGACCGTTTCTTCCACATCCGTGTTCGTCAGGGTATAGGTTTTCTCAATGTTCGTAATGGTATCGACATATTTTCTTTTGGTCGAATCGTACTTTGATTCTACCGCTTTGCCCGTAAGTTTCACCGTGACGGTTTTCTCTTTTGCCGTAAGATCGACCTGACTGCCGTTCTGCGCAGTCTTCGTGCCGCCCTTTACGACCGTGAGTTTATAATCCACAAAATCGGCAGGTCTGGCGGTTGTCGCTCCCGGCTTATATATCGATTCGTATGTCTCTTCATTATAGCCGTCATACACATACTCCGTCGTGAGCGCGACGACCTCCGCCCGCAGTCTGGTCGTTCCGGCATACGAAGCGGAGCGGGTTACCGCCGCGTTCGGGTCAACGATCGTATTGATCTCATCCGCCAGAATGGCAGCGCCGCCTGCCGTTTCCACAGCGGTCTCCTCACCCGCATTCTGTGCAGGCTGCAACGCATAGAAACGCACGCCCAGATCCATTTTGTCCCCGGATTCATAGGGACTTATCGTGATGCCGTCAAAACGCAGTTTCAAAGTGACTTGAAGCTTCTGCCTGCTGCCGTCATTGGCGGCTGCCGTCAGCTTGACAGTCGCATTTGCCTTATGCACTTTCAGATAACGGTTTCCGTCCGCATTGACCTTGATCTCTACATCTTTCGGCTTACTGGATTGCACGGTGAGATCATTCCAAGCTATCGCTTTTCCGTTCGCATCCAGAACCGTCAATTTCTGACCGTCAATCTCGGACGCCCTGCTCGTATAAGTACTGCCATATATCTGGTACGAGCCGATTTGAAGCCTGGAAAGCGCCAGCCCCTCATTGGTAATGGTGATCGGCGCACTGTAACCGACAGCGCTGTCACTGCCTATCTTCGTCTTTCCCGTATTGTTGACGGTCACGCGGATCATAAAGGTATTTTTCTCGTCATCCTCCGCGATCTCATAGTCTTTCGCAACCGTGACCGAACCGTTCTTCACCTTTACTTTATCCGAGAAAATGACATCCGTGTCGTTTTCTTTCTTTGCCTGATAACCGCCCGCGCCGTCCGCCTCGACCGCGACGACCGCCCACTGCACTTTCTTCGTCTTTGGCTGGAGATTCTTGTCTTTTCCGGTATCGTCCCCGTTATAAACGACCGTCGCTTTCAGCGTCGCCGCCTTTTTCAGGGGCTTATAGAAAGACGTCGCCGGAACGCTCACGCCCAGCGTCTGGATCCCTCTCACCACAGTGACTGCGATCGTTGTGTCGGAAGCAGCCATCCCCGCCTTTGTCGGTGCAGTCACCCGTATGGTGTGTTTACCCAGTCTGGCTGCGGGCTCCGCCTCGGCATAGATCACGCCCTGCGGCGTCACGCGCAAGCGCAATGCCTCGCCGTCCTTCAGATTTGCCGTCACATCCGCCGCCGTGTTCTCCGGATCAAAGACCCTGTAGGTAGTCGCCGCGCTAAACTGCGCCTCGGCGATCTGCACTTCTCCCTGACCCGTATAAACGGTGGATGTGCCTTTCTTCAATTTCAGCTTTGTTTCCCAGGCGGGATTCTGCGTCGCAAAAGGCTTATTCCCGCTCGTATAAGTCTGCCCTGCAGACCCCGTTTCGATCACATTGTCGGAAGCGATATCAGCCGTCTCTTCCACAGCCTTACCGTCAGCCATCACAGCCGCTTTGGTATGTACCAGAGAAACGCTCACATCGAATTTGCAGGCGCCGCCGTCGCCGTATGAAGCCCCGTCTTTGGCGACATTCAGCGTGACATCCTGCGACTTTCCGGTCTTTCGGAAACAGGCAGCCGCTTCCGTTTTCAGCTTGTCGGAGATTCCCGTCTGTCCGGCAGTCTGTTTTGCCGTCACCTTATAATACACCGCGCCGTCCGCCGCTTCATCCGTCGCTGCCGTCAGCGTAAACGTAAGGTCGATATCGGTTGCGCTCTTTAATTTTACCGCAGGCTTGCCTGCCGGAAGCAGAGAGGTCGTCTCAACCGCGATGTCCTTATAGACCGTTTCATCCTCCGCGCTGTATATCCTGATCTTTACATTTTTTGTTTTATCGACAGTCTCCGCCGTCTGCGCTGTCGTGACCTTTAACTGCCCGTTCTCCAGCGCCGCGCCCGCGATCACTTTCTGCTCACTATCATTTTCGACTCTGACGCCCAGCCTGTCAAACTCGCCCTTTGTCGATACTTTATAATACTTTGTCGTGCCGACGGGCTGTTTGATACCCGCCTGCACTGTGATATCCGCCGCTTTCGCGATCTTCTTCGACGCCTGTAAGGTATAGACGAAATTCTCACCGCCCGCAGTCAGCGTCAGTTTCAGCGTCTGTCCGGCGATCGTGTCCGCCGCCGCCTTTGACAGATCGACGACTACCCTTGTTCCGCTGTCTGTCACCTCCAGAATATCGTCCGCCGGCTGCACTTCCGCATTGCCCTTTTTCAGCATTACAGCCGTGATCTTCGCATATGCCTGCGGCTCCGAATGCCCCTCCGCGATCCTGACGGCGTATTTCCCGCCATAGCTTACCTGATATCCATTCTTCGCAAGGGCTGTTTCCGTCTCCGTGCCGTCCGTCCCGACAGCCATGAGCGGCTGTCCGGTCAGTATGCCGGAAGCGTCGATGGTGACTACGGTATCCGCCGTGATCTTCATCGTAAACTCCGCCGCGTTCTTTTTGACCGCAGCCGACTTTTCGCTGCCGCCCACTTTATAAGTCACGCCGTCCAGCGTATAACCGTCTTTCGGCCATATCCTGACAGATACCTCCGTTCCGCCGGAAACCTCGCGGCTGAAACGCTCGATATCGCCGACCGTTCTGCCGTCGATGCTCACATTGACATTCCGCAGGCTGTTGTTGTCTGCGCCCGCAAACCGATAGGTATATTTGGAATCGACCGCTTCCTCATAGATCCAGAAATCCCGTTTATAATAATTGTACTCTCTCTCATAATAAATATCGCACAGCGCGGTCACTTTCTGCGCCGACATGCAGTATGTGTAGATCCACTTGCCGCCTGCTTCCCTGACCGAAACCGGTTCTTCAAACACACTGGTAACGGTATGCCAATAAGCCTCACCTTCTTCAGAATCCCTAAATTGATCATATCGAAAAACAGGTCTACGGTTCGCATCGCTCGACTCGACCTCAACGAACAGCTTTTTCATATTTTTGGAAAACGTATAAAAGCCGTTCCCCTGCCATTGCCAGGAACCGTCAGAGGTCAGTGTGGTGCTGTCGCCCTTTACGGATTTGAGAGACAGGCTGTTGCCGCTGACCGAGAACACGAGTTTTGCCTCCTTGTCAAGAATTCCCTGCACCTCAGTCTCCGCCACGATCTGTACCACTTGCCCCTTTGTCAGCGGGATCGTATACTTCCCCTCGTTTCCGGTTATCGTCTTGCCGTCCGCGGTAACCTGCCTGACCGAAAAGCCGTCCCTTACCTGAAACGATACGACGATCTCGCCGTTGCGGGTATAAGCTGCCGCATCTCCCTCCTGATACACGGTTCCGCTCAAAGAGGCGCCGTCTAAGTCCTCTTTTCCCGCCGGCAGCTCCACCTGCATGGCTGCGGAATATTCGCTGCCCTTTGCCATCGCAAAGGAAAAACCGTAGTTCTTTGCCGGATCTAAGGATGCTTCAACCGTGAGCCTGATATCCCCCATCAGTTTCTCAATGGTGTAAACGCCGCTTACAGCCGTCAGGCTTCCCTGCCGCCCCGTTGTGGGATATTCATAAACCACCCTGTCTATCCTGCAATCGTCTGCCGCCGTGAGCTGAAAACTGACTTTCGCATTTTCCGGCGCTTCCAGTTCCCATTGACCGCCCGCCGCGGGCAGAGCCATATCGACAGCCCTGTCATTAATCTTGACAGCCGTGACCGCCTGTAGATTTGCAGGATTCACAAACGTGATCTTCGGAAACACTTTCTTTTCCGCTTCCACCGTAATGGTAACATCGCCCGTTACATTGGAGATCGTACGCTGATTCCCTCTCGATTCCCAGGTGGAAGTGCAGTCTACCTCCCTGTCTTCCATCGTGTAGGCGATCTTTGTAAACTCGTATGTCTCCGCCTTTTCCGTCTGAATGGATGCTTTAAAAGTAAAACTGCTGCCCGCAGCGACTTTCCCTTCCGGCAGTTCCAGTGTAACAACGTCATTATTTTTCGGATCCGCCGCTTCCGCGCCGTCTACCCGCAGCACCGCCGTCACGGTGTACTCCGCCGCTGCATGCGGCGCCTCTGTTTCCCCGTCTGCCGTCGTGACAGATGTACTGACATCCGTGTCAGTATCAGGAGATTCGCTCTCCTCCGTCTGCTCTTCCATATCCTCTGTCTGCTCCGGCTCCTGCCCGTCTGTTACGGGGTTTTCGGATTCTTCACTTACCCCCCCCCCAGCAAATCCGCGGGTTCTTCCTCTTCCTGCGCCGGAGCTGAGTCTTCCGATACGGATGCTTCCGCTTCCTCGAGCGGCTGCACGGATGCTTCCGTTTCCTGCGCCGCCAGAACCGGCATTGCAGTCTGCGGCATCACAGGAAGCAGCATAACCGCCGCAAGTACGACAGCCAGGATACGCCTCCAGTTTCTCAGCTCTCTTCTCATGTTTTTCTGTTCTCCTCTCATAAAATTGATTCAAGCGTTTGCAAAACGCCTAAATTGCATTTTCTTTCTCCGCCATCTCAAGCGCCGCCGCGATCACCTTGTCCATGTCGTAATAGCGGTACTGTCCCAGGCGGCCGCCAAAGAGCATATACGGCTTTTTCTCCGCAAGCGCCCGATACTTTGCAAACAGGGCGTCGTTTTTCTCATTATTCACAGGGTAATAGGGTTCCTCCCCCTCTCTCCAGGCAACCGGATACTCTCTGGTGATCACGGTGCCGGGCTGCGTGCCGAAGACAAAGTGCTTGTGCTCGATCACTCTGGTATAAGGGATCTCCCGTTCCGTATAATTTACCACGGCGTTTCCCTGATAGTTATCGCAGTCCGGAATCGTCTCGGTCTCGAAACGCAGGGACCGGTATTCCAGATGCCCCAGCGAAAAGTCGAAATATTCGTCGATCATTCCCGTATAGAGCACTTTTTCGTAAGTGTTCCCCTCGCGGTCCCGCAAAACGACGACGCCGTCCCGCTCCTCTTCCGTCACGAAACCGCGGTAGTCTGTGCCCGTCTTTACCTCGATCCCCCGCAGGATGTTCTCCACCATCCCGGTATAGCCGTCCACGGGAATCCCCTGATAACGGTCATTGAAATAATTATTGTCGTAAGTAAAGCGCAGCGGCAGCCTCTTGATGATGAAAGCCGGAAGCTCGGCGCAGTCCCTGCCCCACTGTTTCTCGGTGTAGCCTTTCACCAGCTTCTCATAGACGTCTCTTCCCACCAGCGAGAGCGCCTGCTCCTCCAGATTCTTCGGCTCCGTGATGGAAAGATCCGCGATCTGCTCCGCGATCTTTGCCCGCGCCTCGTCCGGCGTCACCACGCCCCACATTTTGTTAAATGTGTTCATATTAAAGGGCATATTGTACAGTTCGTCCCGGTACCGCGCGATCGGTGAGTTGATGTAATGATTGAACTCCGCAAATTGGTTTACATAACTCCATATTTTCTTGTCGGAAGTGTGGAAGATATGCGCGCCGTAGCGGTGCACCTGAATCCCCTCCACTTCCTCAGTATAAATATTGCCGGCGATATGCCGCCTCTTATCGATCAGGCGCACCCGCCGGCCCTTTCCCCGCATTTCGTGGGCGAAAACAGAGCCGTACAGCCCTGCGCCCACGATCAGATAATCATACTGCATAGATACTCACTCTTCCGTCGCTTTATACTTATCGAGCTGCGCGTAATCCTCCATCAGCTCAAGCGCTTTCTTGCGCCCCGTTTTGTTCAGTTTCACATAATACTGCATCACGCGGTTTTCCATGATCTTACCGCCAAGCAGGCTCTTCGAAGTAATCGGCGTAAAGTCTACAGGGTTTAAGTTCAACTTATCACACATCCTGATTACAGTCCCGTAAGCCATTCCCTCGATGCCTCTGTCCAGAGCCGTGACCAGCGTAGAGTAAGGAATCGACATTTCAATCGCGAACTGTCTGACACTCTTATGCTGTTTTAAGATTTCTGCTTTCAAAATTTCTGCCTTCGTCATAATAGACCTCCTTATCCCCTTATATGTAATATGTTCCTTTCTAAAGAAGATGTCCCATCTTCTTCTCGGACAGTATACCACATTTCCCCAAAAAAGGGAACCACCAAACGCTATAATTAAACGGTATATCGTCATTCTTGTACTCTTTTCACTAATATTTTTGTAGTTTTTGTACAAAATTTACATGAAAAATCAGAGATTCGCTCCGCCAGGGCGCAATCCGATCACAAAACCATATTGTCGAAGCGGAAAGAAAATGCTAAAATAGACCTAGCAAAATGAATCACAAAAGAGGTGTTGCCATATGTTACCCGTTTCCGTATGTATGATCGCGAAAAACGAGGACAATCATATCGAGGAATGCTTAAAGAGACTGCGGCCCTGCCGCTTTGAGATCATCGTGGTGGATACCGGCTCCGTGGACCGCACCGTGGAGATCGCCCATAAGTACGCCGACAAGGTGTTTCACTTTGCCTGGTGCGACGATTTCAGCAGCGCGAGAAACTTTTCCGTCCAGCAGGCGGCAAACGACTGGGTCTTGACCATCGACTGCGACGAGTACCTTGAGAATGTGAATCTGGCGGAGCTTGAGGATTCCCTTGCCAGGAATCGGGGCGCCGTCGGCATGATCAAGCGCAACAATCCCTACACGGTACAGGGCGCGCGCTCCATTATGTCGGAGCGCATCGGCAGGCTTTTCAACCGGAATTTCTGCCACTACGAGGGCACGGTCCATGAGCAGGTGCGCACCTTGCAGGGAAAGGAACCGGAACAGTTCCCGATCCCCCTGACGTTCTACCACGAGGGCTATGTCGAGGAATCCGACAAGCGGATGCGCGCTACAAGAAATCTGGAGATGCTGCTTCACGATCTGGTCTTAAAAGGGCCAAGCCCTTATATGTATTTCCAGCTGGGGCAGAATTACCTTTCCTTAAACGATCTGGAAAAGGCGGCGCACTACTACAAGCTGGGGCTGGAACTGAGCAGCGATCTCGCTTCCGACTTTTCCCTGAATATGATGGAAGCCTACGGCTACTGTCTGATGAATCTTGCCAAATACGATACTGCTATGGCTTTAAAGGAGCACTACGACCGCTTCTCCGACCGGGCGGACTTTGTCTATCTGATGGGGATGCTTCATATGAAAAAAGGCGAGACGGATCAAGCCATCGAAGAATTCGAAAAAGCCACACAGCTTTCCGCTTATTCGCGCACAGGCGTAAACAGCTACCGCGCCTACTTCCAGATGGCGGACATCTACGAATCCCGGGGCGAATTTGAAAAAGCCCGGACATATTACAAAAAATGCGGGGACTTTGAACCGGCTATCCGCAGACTGAAAGAATTGTCTGCGCAGTCAGCCTCCTGATCCCGTTTGAAAGGAGCCGCTTTGTTTCCGCTCTCAGTCTGTATCATCGCAAAAAACGAAGAAAAGCATATCGAGGAATGCCTGCGGCGTCTGTCCCCCTACGGTTTTGAGATCGTGCTGACGGACACGGGTTCCACGGATCGCACCCTGGCGGTCGCGGAAAAGTACACCGATCGGATCTTTCATTTCGACTGGTGCAGCGATTTCTCCGCCGCCAGGAATTTCTGTATGGAAAAAGCCTCCCATGATTGGATACTTTCCCTTGACTGTGACGAATATCTGGAGACCATAGACCTGTCCGCCCTGAAACGTTGTATGGAGCAACACCCGGATGCGGCAGGACGCATCCTGCTGCGCAGCCGCTTCACGAAAAACGGACAGACTGCTTTTGAACAGATTCGTTTAAGCCGTCTGGCTGACCGCCGTTATTTTCATTTTAACGGGGCGGTGCATGAACAGCTGGAATACCGCAGCGATACCGCTTTGGCAGATCTGTCATCCGCACAAGCCGCAGAGACACACGCCAAAAAAGTTTATGACGCTCCTGTCACAATTCTCCATGTAGGTTATGACTTAAGCGACGACGCCATGCAGGAAAAGTGCCGCCGCAATATCGCGCTTCTTGAGGCGGAACTTGCCGCCGAGGGGCCGGATCCTTATCTCTACTGCCAGCTCGGGCTTTCTTTCCGCAGACTGGGAGAGAACGAAAGAGCCTGCGAAAGTTTTGAAGCCGGTCTGGAACTGGACGTGGATCCGGCGCTTGACTATGTGCGGACGATGGTGGAGTCCTACGGATACACGCTCTTAGACTTAAAGCGCCCGCAGGAAGCGCTGGGACTGACTTCCCTCTATGAGACTTTCGCCGTCCGCGCGGATTTCGTCTTTCTGATGGGGCTCGTCTACATGAACAACGGTCTGTTCGACAAGGCTGTGGCGGAATTTGAAAAGTCTACCACTATGGCAGAGTTCTCCGTGGAGGGCGTCAACTCTTATCTCGCTTTCTATAACATGGGCGTGATCCTCGAGTGTACCGGACGCACGGAAGAAGCGCGCAAAGCATACAAAAAATGCGGGAGCTATGCCCCCGCATTGGAACGATTAAAAACGTTAGCGTAACCGCCAGATATCTCTGTTGTATTCCTCGATGGTCCTATCGGAGGAGAAGAATCCCGCTTTCGCGATGTTCACGAGCATCATCTTTCTCCACTTCGTCTGATCCTCATAATCCGCCATCATCCTGTCTTTCGTGGCGATATAATCTTCCAGATCCAAGAGCGTCATAAACCAGTCTTTGTTCAGCAGTTCCTTGTAGAGCCTCTCCAGATTCTCTTTATGCCCCACCTTGAGCGCCTGCTTGCTGACGATGAAGTCTACCGCCTCTTTGATGACCGGAGATTTCTTATAATACTCCCTGGACACATAATCGGCTTTCTCATAGTGCTCGATGACCGCCTCGGACTTTTCACCGAAGATATAGATATTGTCGTCGCCTACCAGCTCGTGGATCTCCACATTTGCGCCGTCGGAAGTGCCGAGCGTCACCGCGCCGTTCAACATGAACTTCATGTTGCCCGTGCCGGAAGCCTCCTTGGAAGCCAGAGAGATCTGCTCGGAAATGTCGCATGCCGGGATCATCTTCTCCGCGTATGCCACGTTATAGTTCTCGACCATCAGCACCGTCATATAGGGGCTGACGTCGGGATCGTGGTTCACGATCTCCTGCAATACCAGAAGCAGATGGATGATATCCTGCGCAATCACATAGGCGGGCGCCGCTTTTGCCCCGAAGATAAAAGTCATCGGTCTTGCGGGTTTCTTACCGCCCTTGATCTCCAGATATTTATGGATGATGTAGAGCGCGTTCATCTGCTGCCGTTTGTATTCATGCAGACGCTTGCTCTGGATGTCGAAGATGGAGTCGGGATTTAAAGTCACGCCCTCCGCTTCTTTCACATAAGCCGCCAGATCTTTCTTGCGGTTCATCTTGATCTCGGCAATGCGGTCAAGCACAGCCTCATCGTCGATCCGTGCAAGCAGCCTCTCCAGATTCGCCGCATCTTTCTTATAGCTGTCGCCGATGGTCTCCGAGAGGAAGCCTGCCAGCTCGCGGTTACAGGACAGAAGCCACCTTCTGAACGTGATGCCGTTCGTCTTATTGTTGAACTTTTCGGGGTAGATCTTATAAAAAGCGTTCAGTTCCGTATTTTTCAGGATCTCCGTGTGGATCGCCGCCACGCCGTTGACGGAAAATCCGTAGTGAATGTCGATGTGCGCCATGTGCACGCGCTTATCCTTGTCGATGATCTGCACTTTGGGGTCCTTATATTTCTTGGCGATCCGCTTATCCAGTTCCTTGATGATCGGCACGAGCTGCGGCACCACTTTCTCCAGATATTTGAGGGGCCATTTTTCCAGCGCCTCCGCGAGGATCGTGTGATTCGTGTAAGCACAGGTCCTGCTCACGACCTCGATCGCCTCGTCCATCGTGAAAGCTTTCTCGTCCACCAGAATGCGGATCAGCTCCGGAATGACCATCGTGGGGTGCGTGTCGTTGATCTGGATCACCGCGTGTTCGTACATGGTGCGCAGATCGTACTGTTTTTCTTTCATCTCCTTTAAGATGAGCTGCGCCGCGTTGCTCACCATGAAATACTGTTGGTAGATGCGCAGGAGATTACCTGCCTCATCGGAATCATCCGGATAGAGGAAGAGCGTGAGGTTTTTCTCGATATCCTCCTTGTCAAAGTCGATGCCTTTTTTGACCAGACTCTCGTCGATCGTCTCGATATCAAAGAGGCGCAATTTATTGACACCATTGTCATATCCGACCACGTCGATATCATAGAGCCGTGACGTCACTTTTTTCTTGCCGAATGCCACCTCGAACGTGGTATCCGTTCTGGTCAGCCATGACTGCTCCTCGATCCAGTCATTCTTTTCGGCTGTCTGCAATTTATCCTTGAACTCCTGCTTAAACAATCCGAAATGATAATTTAAGCCGATGCCCTCGCCCGGCAGCCCCAGAGACGCGATGGAATCCAGAAAACACGCCGCCAGACGTCCCAGACCGCCGTTTCCCAGAGACGGTTCCGGCTCCACTTCCTCGATCGCGGAAAGCTGTTTGCCGTTCTTTGCGAGGATTTTCTCCAGATTATCATAAATGCCGAGATTGATCAGGTTATTCGACAGCAGTTTCCCGATCAGGAACTCTGCGGAAATGTAATATACTTTCTTTTCCCCCTCAATGCGCTCCGATGCCGCCATCAGCTTCTTGGAAAGCTGGAGGATGCTGTAATAAAGTTCCGCATCGCCGCATTCGGATATGCTTTTCCCGTATCCGCTCTGCGTCTGGCTTTCCAGCTCCTGCTCCAGATTCATCACCAATATGTCTCTTTTCAGATTGCTTGCCTGCGTCATGATTTGAAACCTCCCTTTTTATAAATGTTTGCACAATCTATTCTGTCAAATCAGAACATCTTCATACTTCATTCTCACCAACTCATAATCCAGCACGATCTGCCGACCCTCTCCGCCGTCCAGAAGATATTTCATCTCTTCCACCGCCGCTCCGGCGATCCGCTTAAAGTCCTGCTTCACCGTGTTCATCTGCTTGCCCGCGTACCCCATCAGCGTGATCCCGTCAAACCCGCACACGGGACGGAAGATATCCATATCCATCAAAGCCCGCATCGCGCCGATCGCCATCAGATCGGAAGCGCAGACCACGATCTCCCGGCTCTTCGCATAGCGCAGGGTCAGATTCCTTGCCAGAAGTTCTGAAAATTCTCCGTTCCTGACGAGCAGGGACAGCCCTTCCTCCTCCGCGAGCCGCTGCATCCCTTTCAGACGCTCCGCGCTGACATAGCCGTTCTTTTTGCCCGCCAGATAAAGGATCCGCGTTCCCGTGTTTTCCTTGAGCGTCTTCTTCGCCACATCGTACTGCGCCGCCGCCTGGTCGATCCAGACCGACGAGGAAGAAGCATTCACAAGCGGCGCGTCCACCGTCACGATCTTAAAGATCTGCGCGTCGATCAGCCGATGCAGCACCCTGTCGTCCCTGGACATGCCGAAGATGATGATCCCCGTAATGCTCTGCGAGCGGAGATAGCGCACGATCTCTTCCAGACTCTTATTTTTCAGCATGGAATCGAATATGGTGATCACATCCAGATTCAGTTCTACCGCCCTGCCTATGGTTCCGGTAAGATACTGCATATGGATCTCGTCCACCGCCTGCGAGATATTGCCCAGATTTAAGAGGAGCGCCACCCTGCCCGACTGTTTGGAAGAAAGAGCCGCCGCGACAGTATTCGGCACAAAATTCAGTTCCTCTACCGCCTTATTTACTTTTTTCTTCGTTTCCTCGCTCACATTGGGGTAGCCGTTCAGCACCTTGGAAACAGTGGAGATCGCCACACCCGCCTGTTTTGCGACATCCTTGATTGAAACCATTGCTTATCCATCCCGCAACAAATCCCGTTTCAAAACTCAGAAATCGTTTTCCGAAAATATCATATAACAAAAGAGTGATCATGTAAACCACTCTTTTGAAAATTTTTAAAAATTTATATCGTAAAAAGTCCGACCTCCCAAAGGAGACCGGACCTTTTACGATTGTCATTACTTGCAACATACAAAGCCTTTTTCATGCGCAGCGCCTGCTTAACCGAGTAAGGAGAGCGCCAGCTGATTGCTCTGGTTCGCCTGAGACAGCATGGACGTACCAGCCTGCTGGAGGATATTGTTGTTGGAGAACTGTACCATCTCCGTAGCGATATCCGTATCGCGGATCGCTGCCTCTGCGGACTGCGTATTCTCCGTGATATTGTCCAGGTTGTTGATCGTGTGCTCCAGACGGTTCTGGATCGCGCCGAGATCAGATCTCTGCATGGATACGAGGGTGATTGCGCCCTTGACGAATGCATTCAGGTCGTTGAAATCATCCTGCTTAAATACCGAACTCGTATCGCCGCCTTTCAGATTCATGGCTTTCTCATAAATCGTCTTAGCATCGCTAGCCGCATACTGTGTCTTACTCAGTCCGGGCTCATATGTATCCGTTGTGCCGTTCTTTACAGTACCGATAATCGTATCCGTATTGTTACCGGTAGACTTTGCATAGCCAGTCTCCTTATACGTCGTACTCTTTTTTGTCAAATCATTGTACATAACCGGATCATAGAGATCGCCGATCCTGTCAGCCAGACCTGCCATACTCATGTTCTTGATCTCGATGTCGATGTGCTGACCTGCCTCTGCACCTACCTGCAAACCCTTGATGAAGGAACCGTCCAAAAGATTCATCTCATTGAAAGTCGTGGTGCTCTGCACGCGATCGACCTCGCTCATGAGCTGCTTGACCTCAGCTTGGATGGAAGAACGCTCGGTGGTGGTCAGGGTACCGTTCTCACCCTTAACAGCCAGCTCGTTCATTCTCTGGAGCATATCTTCCACTTCATTCAGTGCGCCCTCAGCGGTCTGTACAACACTGATACCGTCCTGTGCGTTCGCCGCAGCCTGTGTCAGACCTCTTACCTGTCTGCGCATCTTCTCGGAAATGGAAAGCCCTGCTGCATCATCCGCCGCGCGGTTGATCTTGTAACCGGATGACAGCTTCTCGGTGGACTTCGCCTGAGAAGAAGTGGTGAGACCCAACATTCTGTTAGAGTTCATTGCTGTGATATTGTGTTTTACGATCATAATGTTACCTCCTTGTGGTTGCCGACAGTAAATCCTTTTACCGCCGTTTGTTGGTTGATAGTTGCCTTATATGAGGTTAATCTCGCAGAGATTTACCTCGTATAATAAACCCGACGCCCCTAGGATAGCCCCGGGCTATTACCGCTTACTTCGACGCTTTCCGCGCTCCGTCACTCATGACGATCTTCTTTTTCCGATACTTCTCATCCAGTTCCGGCGCCGCATGATAGCGGGTGATCTTTTCCAGATCTTCTTTTGTTTCCGCATGGTTCTCCAGCGCCCTGCTCCGCACGATATTGATCTCTTTCGGCACATCCAGCATGACTTTGGTATGATTCCTGCTGCCTCCGAGAAAGACGATCCTGATATCGTCGCCGATCTGAATATACTCTTCTGTGTTGACCGTCATTCTAAGCATCTTAGACCTCCCTGCCTTCTCCTCTTACGAGGGTACTTCCCTGTCTGCTCTTTTTGCTTGCAACACTTGTATCAGATGTGTTGCATTTGCACTGCGCCGCTTTTCGCAGTCAAAGCCCCCTCTACGGGCAGCCATCCGGTTCGTCGCTTACGAAAAGATTTTTCTGTGACAACAAAGTATTGTAAAATGAATCTAACACAACATAAGGAGGACACAGATATGAGTACAACCTATCCAATCAAAGATGAGACACAGCTCAAAAAATTCAAAGAATATTATTTATTGGAAAAACCCGTATGCAGAAACTACGCTCTCATTATTCTGGGGCTGAATACGGCGTTTCGAATCAGCGATCTTCTGCTGCTGGAATGGAAAGACGTATTTTATGAAGAGGAAAACCGCTGTCGCGAGCATATCAGTATCACCGAGCATAAAACCGGAAAAATAAGGAGCGTCGCCATAAACAACAGCGTACGAAAGACTTTGGATGCTCTCCGGATTGAAAGCGGCGGAGAACGAAAAAGCCGTTACCTTTTTCCAAACGGGCGCAAAGATCAGACGCCTCTCTCCCGCTCCCAGGCTTTCCGCATTATCAAGGAGGCGGCGCTCCATGCCGGACTAAATGAGCACATCAGCTGCCATTCGCTGAGAAAGACTTTCGGCTATCATGCCTGGAAAAAGGGCGTCCCGCCCGCTCTGCTCATGGAACTGTATAACCACTCTTCCTATCGCGTCACCAAACAGTATCTTGGTATCGAGCAGGAAGAAAAAGACAGGGTATATTTGGATGTCCAGATATAAAAAATTTTTTTGAAAAAATTTAATTCAGGCTATAAAGTATTTTGATTTGTCTCCGATATAGAATACAGAACGGAAGAAATGCAACACATCTGATACAAGTGTTGCATTCTTTTTTTATATTATTCCATTTTCAGCCTGTCACGAAAAAAGGGAATCGAAACTACCGCATATATACGGCATTTCCGATTCCCTTCATTTTTTCTATGATCAGCAAAAACTCTTTTTAAATCTTACTTTCTTACCAGGTGCCTCGGCAGACCGTTCACAAACAGCGGCTGTAATTCGCCCATGATCAGAGGTCTCGCATATTTTTCATAACCGTCCGTCAGCCCCTTGCCGTCAGGCGTGATCCACTCGTCGGGCACGTTTCTCTCCACGTTTGCGATCGCGTGGATATCGTAAGCGCTGGTGCCGCACTGATAAGGCGCGTCGCCGTTTCTGTCCAGCGTGATCATCATGCCGGTCTTGCCCTCTTGTGCAGCCATCACCGCATCGTGGCCTACCTGGAATGCCTCGTTGATATCCGTCAGGGACGCCAGATGCGTCGCCGCTCTCTGTAAGGTAGAGAACTCGATCGCGCGGGTCTTAAGCCCTGTCTCAGCCGCGATCTTATCCGCCAGCATCACAGCCGTACCGGACATCTGCTTGTGACCGAAAGCATCTACCGCTACCTCTCTGCCGATCTCGCACACATATCTGCCGTCCGCGACTTTGACGCCCTCGGACACCGCGATCACCACGGAGGACTTCGTCTCCGCCAGCTTCTTCACGTCCGCCATAAACTTGTCCATGTCGAACACTCTCTCCGGCAGATAGATCGCGTCGCAGCCGCTGCAATCGTCGCCTTTTGCAAGCGCAGCCGCCGCCGTAAGCCACCCTGCATTACGACCCATGATCTCCACGATGCAGATGGTGGGCTTCTTCGCGCCGAAAGATTCGTTATCGCGGATGATCTCCTTTAAGGATGCCGCGATATATTTCGCTGCGGAGCCGTAGCCCGGGCAATGGTCCGTCACAGGCAGATCGTTGTCGATGGTCTTAGGCACGCCCATGAACCGCTGGGACTTGCCATGCGCCGCCGCGTAATCGGACAGCATCTTCACCGTATCCATAGAGTCGTTGCCGCCCGCATAGAACAGGCACTCGATATCATGCTTCTCCATGATCTCAAACACTTTCTCATACACATCCTCGTGCCCCTCGATCTGCGGCATCTTAAAACGGCAGGAGCCTAAGAATGCGGAAGGGG
>JAMPCE010000003.1 GCA_023666335.1 bacterium | reverse complement strand
ATTTCCTTATATTTTTGGCATTTTTTGAAAGTTGTTTACTGCGATACCGGGAAGAATGGGTGGCTGTGGATAAAACTACGGAAACTCAAGCGTAAAATCTGCTTGTGTTCCACTAAAAAATATGTTAGCATTTAGATGAGATTTCAAGAGCATAGCGGTGTACCACCCGACGTTGCTGCAACAACGCCGGGCAAAGGATGGTATTCTACCTACCACACAATACAGACGAATCTGCGATACACACGAGATTATTATACTTGAGTCTTGTGCAGTTTACAAGCCTGCGTGTGTTTTTAAAGACGAGTCAGCCTTCATATAAACAAGGTGTTAGTGTGGCAAGCATACTGACACCTTGTTCTTGATTTCTCGCCTGAATGTCTTGTGGCGGTGCCTGCCGCCACGGGATATTCATGTGAGAAGTCGGAGTTCGGAGGGACTACGATTGTTTTTCGTGGTTCCTTTTTCTTTCTCAAAAGGAACAAAATATGGAGGGTGGCAAAATGAGGAAAAAGGGTTACAAGAAACTGTTAGCCGGAATGCTGTGTATCGCGCTGCTTCTTACAAATGGCGCTGTGAGCGAAGTTTCTGTGCTGGCGGCAGAAACCAATCCGGCAGAAAAGGAACAGCCTGCGGCAGCGTTGTCGGAGGAAAGGAACGATGCGGATGATTCCGCTCAGCCGGAAGAAGAAAATCCAGAGCAGAACAGCACAGAAGATCCCGGTGAAAAAACAGGGAATTCTGAAAGCAGCGGTGCGGAAGATTCGTCTGAAAATCTGGGCGGAGAAGATAAGACCGGAGAAGCAGAGACGCCGGGAGAAAATGGCGAAAATACGGAAGAGCCCGGTGGCGGGGATGGTGGCAACTCTGACGAAGGAAACAGCAAAGATAATGCCGAAAATGCTGATGAAAACGGCGATGACGGGGAGGGAAATACTGAGAAAACGGAGACCGAAGCGTCCAAGGAAGAGGATGCAGATGGTGATGGTGAGAAGTCTGAGAAAACAGGGGCGGAGTATGCCCTGACGACTTCTGCGGATGATATTGCGAGCGGGAAAAGCGGTGATATTTCATGGGTGATTGATGCAAATGGAAAACTGACTGTGAGTGGGACGGGAGATTTTGCCAAAGACGATATTATCAGCCAATCTGCTTGGCACGATTATCGGGAAAAAATTAAAACTGCAGAAATAAATATAAAAAGCATGACAAACGCTTCACACATGTTTTCTTATTGCCAAAACATAACAACAATAAATTTTATTAATTTTGATACCAGTAATATAACAACAATGGATTCTATGTTTTCAGGTTGTTCTAGTCTGACAGTCCTTGATCTTAGCAATTTTGATACTGCAAATGTGACAAGTATGGAATGGATGTTTTCAGACTGCCATAATTTAACAACGCTAAATCTAAATAATTTTAATACTAGTAATGTGACAAATATGCATGGTATGTTTAGTGCCTGCCATAGTTTGACAACGTTAAATGTAAATAACTTTAGTACCAGCAATGTGGCAAATATGAATGCTATGTTTAATAGCTGTCGTAGTTTGACTGCATTAGACGTTAGTCATTTTGATACTTCCAACGCTACGAATATGGGTCACATTTTCTCCGGATGCAGTAACTTAACATCGCTTGATATAAGTAATTTTAACACGAAAAAAGTTGCAAATATGAACCGTATGTTTTCATACTGTACGAATCTGATTGAAGTGAATCTGGGTAATTTAAATACTGTCAAGGCAACAGATATGTCTGGCATGTTTTACAATTGCGAAAGCTTATTAGCTTTGGATGTCAACCATTTTGATACCAGCAATGTAACGGATATGTCCGACATGTTTTACGATTGTAGCAACTTATCGGTTTTGGATGTCAGCCATTTTGATACCAGCAATGTAACGGATATGTCCGGTATATTTTACGGTTGCAATAGTTTATTAGCTTTGGACATCAGTAGTTTTAATACTAGCAATGTAACAGATATGTCTCATATGTTTGGCGCTTGTTTTAAACTGAGTGAATTAAATTTAGTTAATTTCAATACTGCAAATGTAGTAGATATGTCCTATATGTTTTTCGATTGCGCTGATCTGATTAAATTAAATGTAAGTAAATTTAACACTGACAATGTTATAAATATAAACCATATGTTTGAAGCTTGCGAAGATTTGGAAGAACTGGATCTAAGCAGTTTCAATCTACAAAATGTATCCGATGCAACAGCTATGTTTGTTGAAGATATTCCACTTATTTCTTGGACTTATAAACTCACTCTACTCCATACGCCATGCAATCTCTCTGAAACGGTGAAATTGCCTTCTAATACTGGTGACATCTGGTATCGCTCTGACGGCACCTCCGTCACCGAACTGCCGCAAAACTTAAGCTACAGTGTTGCCCTCGGGAAAAATTATATTCCAGAGGAAAAGGAAATCATCCCCTCCATCGAGGACATAGAAATTACAAAAGACAAGCTTACGATTGCTGTTTATGACGAAGACACAAAAGCCGGTATTGAAGGTGCGGTTGTAACTGTCAATAACATTTCCTATCTCACCTCAAAAAACGGTTTGGCATTGGTAGATGCGTCCGACGAGAAGGTGCGGACAGAAATAACCGTGATCGCAGAAAGCTATGAAAACTCTACGACCGCCTGTGAAGCCTCTAACGGCATGATTATACACATTCCTATGATCCCCAAAAGTGATACATTGCGGGTCACAGAGTTAATTGCCGACATGGACGGGCAAAAGATTGATTTGCTCCGCGAAAAAGTGGTGCTTGGCTATTACGAAGATCTGAGCAAACTTTCCAACCGACAGGCGAGCACTTTCACTTTTACGGCAAAAACCAATCATGAAACGCTTCTTTATGAACTGCTTGCAGAAGATGACACTGTTGTCATACAAAATACTTCCGGCACATTTACGATTCCCACCGCTAAAGGCGGCACTACTGAAGATGGCGGAGAAATCAAAGCCAGCATGCCTTTAGAAAGTCTCCTGAAACAAGGAAAATACAAACTCCGCGTAACGGATGGAAGCGATCAAACAACAACCATAGGTATTGGGCTGACCTGTACCGTTAATTATTTAACTGCTGAACGCGAAAAAATATCCGGAAAATTCGCTCTCGGGAATGCTTTTGAGGTACAGATTCCTGACGATGTCCCGCTGATTGGCGGCGGCACCTATAAATTTGGGCTGGAAGATAAACTACCTGTAGACATTTCTATTGATGGCGATGGTAAATTGAAAGTTGCTTTCAATAAGCCTGCAGACACAGACTTTAATCAATACAAGGACAACTATAATCGTCTTTCCAAAAAGGCAAAGTCCGCCAGCCAGCTTGCCAGCAAGTTTGGGCATGTTAAAGGATTTAACGCAGGTTATTTTGATATCGACGGCAGCATCTGCGGCTACGGGGAAGGAAATATCAGCGAGCTTAACGAGGGAAATATTACTGTTAAGGTCGGGGTCATTGCAACATTAGAAGGCACAGGCGGCGTCAAACAGTATTTTATGGCTGGATTTGTTCCAATTAATATTTTTGTAGAAGGCGAGGCCTCTGTCAGTGCAGATTTGAATGCTTCCATTCCAATAAAAAATTGGGAAATTACTGGCTTTGATCTTACAGGCGGCACTTTATCGGGAAAAGTGGGGCTGACTGCCGGTGCGGGCGTCGGCGTCGGCATTGAAGTAAATGTTTCTTTGAACGGTAATGCTAATTACACTTGGATGCCAGCAAAAAAATACCAGAAAGCTTGGCTGGAAGCTTCCGGAAAAGTGGAGCTTGTTTTATTATTTTATGAAAAGCCATTATGGGAAAGCCCTAAATACACCTACACTATGATGGAAAAAGGCAGCAAAACACGAAGTACGGCAGAAACATTTACCAATTCACAGCAATCCGATTTTGTTCCTCTCAACAGAAGCTATCTCGATTATTCTGACGGCTTCTTAAAAACAATGTCTGCCGCTATAAATTCTTCCGACAGCAGCACACAAACCACAGACGGAAAAACAATCATTAAGTCAGCAATCTACCCCTCTGCGTCTCCGATCATGACACGGGTGGGAAATACTACTTATTTATTCTGGGTGGAAGATATTGCTTCCCGAAGCGCCAATAACATCGGCGCGATCGTTTATGCGACGTCTCAGGATAATGTCAGCTGGTCAGAACCAAAAAGGCTGATTGCCGAGACGGAAGATGCTACTTTAGACGGCGCTTTTACTCTTTTTGCGAGCGGACAGAAGATATATATCACTTGGCAGGATGGTACAAAGATATTAGAAGACAACGAAACTATGCTGGATGCTTTACAGTCTATGTCGATCCGCAGAGCCATCCTTGATACGCAGACCGGCGAAGTGACCGTTGAAGAACCGTTGACACAGGAAAGCGGCTATTATATGTATCCTTGCACGATTGCGCAAAATAACACCCGTTATACAACATATGTACATAATGCGCTGGACAGCGGAGACCTCTTTGGAAACAATACGCAAAACTTATACATCATTGCAGACACTGATACAGAACCGCAGAAATACATTCTGCCGGAGCACGGATGTATCATCAATATGGTATCCGGCATTTTCGACAGCACACCGACCATCGTATGCGAAATGGATACGGATGGAGATCTTGCCACTACGGAAGACCGGGAACTGTATCTGTGGAATATGACAGATGGCAGTCAAAGCAGACTGACTGATAATGCTGTGGCGGACTCCATGCCAGTCCTTTCCGAAAGCGGCAGCATCTACTGGTATCAGGACGGCAATATCGTGCGTTTGCAAAATAAAGACGAAACTCCGCAAGGAATCTGGTCGGAACCCTCCCTTGGGGCTCCTGTTTGTTTTAATGTTGTTACCGGGCAGGATAACCGGGATATGCTCCTTTGGGAAATGACAGATAGCAATAAGGCTGACGGCGCTGTTGCTGTATACGGAACCAGAGAAAATGCCGACGGTACATGGCAGAATATTTCTAAATGCGCAGAGTCACAGGGTACAATCGTATCTCGTGTCAACGCAATCGGTGACTGGGAAAATCTTACGATTGCTCACCTAGAAGGTGTGTTTCTGGAAGACGGTACGCTGTTAAAAGATTTATGCGTCCTCGGTAAAAAAGAAGTGACAGATGTTTCTTTAGACTATGTCGATTTTGCCGAAAAGCAAATTCACGGCGGTTCTGCACTTCCCTTGCAGGTGCAAATCACCAATCAAGGAAACACCGTGATAGACAGCCTGCAATTTACCATAGATGATACAGTTATCCAGAGTGTCGCTTCCCTAAATCTACAACCCGGGGAAAATCGAGAAATTACTGTAGACGGATTTACCGTACCCTCTGATTTAGATGGAAAAAAAGAATTTACAATAAGCGTTGTATTATCGGAAGATCAGGACAGTCTCAATAATACACAGACTATTGTGTTGGAAACAACAAACTATGAGATTGATACCGCTACAAGGCTGGATCGCGGCGGCACTTGGCTCGATTTTACAGTATGGAATAACGGCGATCTTCCATCTTCCGGCGTTGCCAGAGTTCATAAAAGCACAGAAGGCGGAGATGTCATTTATGAAACAGATTTTCATGCGCTGTCATCTGGGTACGGCTATGCCTGTAGTATAGACTTAAGCAGTTACGAAGATTCTGTGACGCATTATTATGTAGAAGCCCTGCCTGACTATGCCAAAGATGAGAGCAGCGACGACAGCCAATTTGTCTATATCGGCTACGGTACGGGCGTGGAGGAACAGATCGATGCCGATACAGAAACCCCTGTAACATCTATCTCCTTAAGTTCCACAGAGCTATATCTGAATCCCGAAGAAAGCACACAGCTTACCGCACTTGCAGATAATGGCACAGCTCTCGCCGCCGAAGAACTTATATGGAGTTCCTATGACATAAGCACCGCCAGTGTAGACAATAGCGGCAACATCACCGCCCATAGAAATGGCACTACATACGTCACCGTAACCTACGGCGATCTTTCATGTGAATGTATCGTTCATGTCGGAGCAACAGAGACAGACATAAGAACTTATACAATCACCTTTGATACGCAAGGCGGCGATCCCATTCAGCGTATTACTGGCTTACAGGCAGGTGATGTGATTTCACTTCCGAAAAATGCAACGAGGGAGGGCAAAGTCTTTCTGGGCTGGTATACACAAGCGACAGGCGGTGAAAAAATAGACGATTTTACAATTACGGTACAGAAATCCATCATTCTATATGCACATTGGGGTGAAATAGAAAGTGAGGACGGTCTCTGGATCAGTGCAGTAGCAGACCAACTGTACACTGGTAAAGCCATCAAGCCAAGTGTCCGCGTATATGACGGCAGTAAACTTTTGATTCAAAATCAGGATTATACCATTTCCTATTCCAAAAACGTCAACGCCAATGACGCCAGTAATCCAAATCAGGCGCCTACCATCACGGTCAAAGGTAAGGGCAACTACACCGGCAAGGAAACCGCCACTTTCAAAATCCTGCCGCTAGAACTCACCGAATCCAATATGATCGTGGCGGATATGACGAAAGTTTACAACCAAAAAATACAGCAGCCGATTCCTTCCATCACCATAAACGGCAGGAAGCTGAAATACAAAACAGATTTCTCCATAGAATATCCCGATTATGCTTCCGGTTCTTATAAAGATATCGGAACATACAGGATCATCGTTATTGGAAAAGGGAACTATACCGGCGAACAGACCTTGACCTTCGATATTACGGACAAAATCCTGATCAGCAAGGTCAGTGTCGCCAAAATCCCAAATCAGGCATATACGGGCGGCGCCCTCATGCCTGCGCCTGTCGTAAAATACAAGAAAGCCGTCCTTGTGGAACACGAAGACTACGAGCTGGAATACAGGGATAATACTGCTATCGGTAAAGCTGCCGTTATCTTAAAGGGAAAAGGCAGCTATGCCGGACAGAAAACCGTATCTTTCCAGATAACGGGCGGTTCCATCAAAAAGGCAAAAGTGGCGGGGCTTGTCTCCCCCATTACCTATACCGGAGAAGAGATTCGGCAGAACTGCGTATTGACTATAAAAGTCAACGGCGAGGATATCACCCTGCAAAGCGGAAAAGATTACACGGTAACGTATCAGAAAAACACCAACGCGGGAACTGCCAAAGTGATTTTCAAGGGAATCAACGGTTACACCGGCACGCTGCAAAAAAGCTATAAGATCACGCCGTATGACATCCTGCAAGACAGCGGCAGTCATATCACATATACAAAGGATATCGTCTGCACTTATGTAAAAGGTGGCAGCCGTCCCGAGCCTGACTTATATTTTAAGGGCATTCTTTTGAAAAAGGGCACAGACTATACGCTCAACTACAAAAACAACAATGTCATACAAAGCAATAAAACGCCGACGATCGTGGTAAAGGGCAAAGGCAGCTTTAAGAATAAGCTGGAAATTCCCTTTACGATCCACGCGCAGAATCTGGCTAACATGACGCTGGCTCCCTGTGACAAAGTATATAAAAACAAAAGCAACATCTATAAAATTGTGCCAAAGCTTTTGGATACGAACGGGAAAGCCTTACAAGCCGGAAAGGATTTTGACAAAAAGAGCATCACCTATACCTACGCAAACGACGTTGCTCTTGAAAACGGAACATCGAAAAAAGCAGGGGACGCTGTAGAAAAAACAGATATCATTCCTGCCAATACGCGGATTTGCGTGACGCTCGCAAGCGGAAGCGGCAATCTGTATCAGGGAGTATTCAGCGGCACCTACCGCATTGTAGCCGCCGATATCAAATCTGCAAAAGTGAGCATTCCCGTGCAGACTTATACCGGGCGCGAGATCAGACCTGACAAAACGGAGATTGTCGTAAGGCACCCTGACGCGATTCTGTCAGATGATGATTATGAGATCGTCTCTTATGCGAATAACATCAAAAAAGGAAACGCCTCTGTCACCCTTGCCGGAAAGGGCAATTACGGGGGAACCAAAACAGTAAAATTCAAAATCAAAGCCAAAGGATTTTGGTGGTGGTGGAGGTAATATTTTCCGCCTATGGAAAATCCGGCTTCAAAAAACGGGTGCGTGGAAAAATCTCCGCGCACCCGTTTTTCTTATTCCACTTTTTCAATGTTACTTTCGTCTGCATCCTCCGCCTGTGCCATCTTCCGCTTCTTCCGCCTCCTCCACACAACCGCCCCGATCGCCGCGAGCAGCACCACGCCCCCGCCCACGACAAAACCGATATAATCCATGAACCCCTTCTCCGTCACGACAGCCGCCACAGTCACGCTGCTGCCCCTCACATCGAACAGATAATAAATCCCCATCATCTCGGTCTCCGCCTTATGCCAGCCGTTATCATCCTGCACATAGATCTCCACGCCCTCAGTCTGTCCCTGCGGCGCCTGATAGCGGATCTTATGCGATGACAAATCGTCATCAGGTATCGTGATCTGCCAGCACTCCGCCAGTTCTTCCGGCTCTTTCGTGAAAGAATCGTTCAGCGTCACCCGCACAGCCGCCGCGTCCAGCTTATCGACCGTGATCTCATCCTCCTGCGCAAACATCCCGTCCGCCAGAATGGAAGACTGCCCGTTCTCCCGCAGCCAGCTTCCCGCCAGCGTTGTCAGATAGCGCACATACTCTACCGTCACGTCCTCATCGACTCTGACGTCCGTCAATTCTTTATTATCCCAGTCCGCATAAAACCCCTCTTTAACGGGAATCTTCGGATACTGATCCAGCTCCACGCTGCCGCCGTAAGGGCACTCGACGCTGCCGACTTCCTCATCGTCCGCATAAAAGGTGACTTTCATCTGCCGGAATCCGTAGGGGATCCCTTCCGTCTGCAAAAGCGCCCGATAGCTTACCGGCTCCGCCTTGCCGCTGTAGCTGATGCGGTCGATGCCCGCGAGTTCATCCGACACAAAGTAATTTCCCGTGATCTCTGCATGGTCGGAAACCTGACCCGCGATCGCGCCAAAAAACGCGTCCGCTTCTTTCACTTTCACCATCGCGAGACTGTCTTCGATCCCGTTTCCCCAGCCTGCGATCCCAGCCACATATTCTCCGCCCGCCACCGTACACTTGGCATAACTTTGCCTGATGTGGGAGAGGGACTGTCCCGCGATGCCGCCCACATAATCGCCTGCCGTGCTCTCGATCCTGCCGTAGTTCTCGCTGCGCAGTATCATACCCATCTCCTGCAAGCCGCAGACGCCTCCCGCATAGCTCTTCTGCGCGGTCACTTTCGCCTGATTCACATTCTGCCTGAGTACGCATTTGGTGAGGAAAGTAGAGTTTGCTCTGGCGTCGTCGATTCCCGTCACGTCGCTCTCCAGATCGAAATCATACTCGATCGCCATCGTTCCCGCAATGCCGGACACATTCAGGTCCGCCTCCACATTGCCGCTGTTCGTACAGTCCGCGATCGTCGCGTCGATGCTCTCCTCCGCATTCTCCTGCGACTCATCCTCGTATCGATCGGAATAATCCATATCCAGCACGCCGTCCAGCGCGTCGGTATATAACAGCATGATCTCGCTGAACAGGTCGTTGATATCCGACAGATCGCCTCCCAGAAGATCCCCCGAGGAAGACATCTCATCATTCAGATAGCCCATATTCTCCGAGATATTCTTTAAGTTGGAATCAAGGCTTCCCGTGGTGGAGCGGTAATCGTCCCCCAGCCTCGGAAACGCGATATCCGATTTATCATTTAAGGTCGTCAGGATATCCTTTGTCTCACTTCCCATCTCCTGCAGGTTTCCGGCTGCCGACTTTGCGGAAGACGCGGCGTCTTCAAGCTGTTTCTTCGCATCCTCCGTCATCTCATCGCTATGTCTGGATGCGATATCCGTCATGATCTCCAGGTATTTCTGCATATCCGCGCTATAGGAAGCGCCGCCGTGCGTATCCCGGTACTGCTTATCCGCATACTCCGCCGCCCGCTCTGCTACTGCGAGGCTGTTGTCCGCCATCTCCTGATTCGCTTTCTCCTGCACGAGGCGGTCGGCTTCCGCCTGCGCGCTCCCGTCGGTAAGCGGAAACTCTTTCATCTCTCCTGTCCCGCTGTTATAGTGCACCCAGCCGGTGATCCCCAGATAGCTGTCAAGCACATTGACAAACGGAATCGTCGCATAAGCCCAGCCGCTGTCCACACCCGATTCCCGCACTGGCTTCAAATCGTATTCATTGGTCAGATCTTCATTCGCCGCTCTGCCGATATAATAATTCTCATAAGCATCCACCGCCTTGGCTTCATTTTCGGCATGCTTTTTCCCTGCCTCCTCGATCGCCGCCTTTGCCTTGTCGTACTGTTCTTTCTCTTCCGGCGTCATATATTGGTAGAGATCCAGGGCTTTCACCATATCTTCCAGTTTTTCTGCGGCGTCCCGCGCATCGCCCGCAGCATCCGAAGCGTGATCGACCACGCCGCCGTCCTTTGCCGTCTCGTCCAGCACATAGTCGAAACGGCTCACCGCCTCGTTGACGGAATCCATCATGCCGTCCGTCCACAGAGTCGTCTGATCCGCCAGCGAATGAGTATCGTCGAGCGCCTTGTCCGCAAAACTGCGAATCACCGACAGTCTGTTAGAGAGCGTATCCGAGCTGTCTCCCGCGTCATCCAGCATCTTTCCTACCTGATCGTGGAGCGTGTCAATGTGATCGGACAACTGCCGCACGATGTCCTCCGACAAGTCCACCGCGATATACGGTTCCGCCTGCCCGACAATACCGCCCGCATCCTTGCGCCCGTACACCTTTCCCTGATTCACGCAGGAATGCACATAACCGGACTGTCTGCCGACAATGCCGCCCACATTATAGCCTACATGCTCGTAACCGATCATCCCCTCGTTTACGCAGTTTTGAAGAATCCCCGTAGAAAGCCCCGCGATACCGCCCGTATCCACCATATTTTCCGCAGCGGAAAGCTTTCTGCCCCTCTCGCCCGTCCCGTCTTCCAGCGCATTGAAAAGCCCTGCCGCATACTCACCGAGATTGATGTCCTCAAGAGACATCGCCTTGTCTTCGTTGGAAGTATTGATGTCAGCCAGGTTGCGGCACCCCGAAATATTGCCGATATTATCTCCCGCGATACCGCCCGTATAGTGCGTACCCGTGATCGTTCCCGCCGTCTCGCAGTTCATCAGCACGCCGTTTATCTCATTGCAGCCCGCGATGCCGCCCACATAGTCGCTTGCCTCCACAATGCCGTCAAAGGCACAGTTTAGCAGGATGCCGCTGTTATCCCCCACGATACCGCCCACGACCATCTGCTTTCCGGTCGGTCTGACGGTTCCTTCCACTTTCAGGTCAGCGATCACCGCCGTCGTCTGCGTTTCGTTAAAAAGCCCCACATAGGAAAGCGGACTATGCACCGCAAACCCGCTGATGGTGTGCCCCTGCCCGTCAAAATAGCCGCCGAAAGTCGGTATGGAAACAAAGTTCTCCCCTCTCAGATCAAGATCCGCCGTCAGATACACTTTCTTATTTTGAGACCAGGTATCCAGCCGGCAGTTCTTCGCAAAGTTTTTCAAGTCCTCTGCATTTCTTATGTAAACCTCTTTCCATTCTGCCTCCGCATCATTATAGGCGTCGATCGTCTCATTTGCGCCTTCGACGCTTTTTACTTCTTCCGTGTTCTCTTCTCCGCTTTCTTTCTCTTCCGCTTTTTCCTGCGGCTTCTCTTCTTCTGCCCGTACAGATATCGTCGGTATACCGCTTATGGCGACTGCCGACGCAAGAAACAGGGCTGTCAGTCTCTCTTTACACATGATCCGCCACCTCCCCGCTCTCTTTCTTCTCCGCCAACTGTCGGTATTCTTCCTCTGTCAGTTCCGTCACGTCGCCCGCCTCCACATAGGCGCTCACGTTACCCCTGACGATGGCGTTCATGGTGCCCGTCACGGTTCCCTCGATCCTGCCGCGCACCAGACCGTCCACGCGCATGAATCCGGTCGCGTTCTTCGTACGAATCGGCATATTCATCACAAAGGCGGTCTTCTCAATGATCTTATCGCCCACCAGCAGGATCTGCGGCAGGACGAACATGGTCACCAGAATGGAAATCGTC
The DNA here is from genome assembly GCA_023666335.1 of bacterium. Taxonomy (GTDB): domain Bacteria; phylum Bacillota; class Clostridia; order Lachnospirales; family Lachnospiraceae; genus UBA3282. Next base: position 74,497 of record JAMPCE010000003.1, on the reverse strand, counting down.
GTTCCCCGCCCCAAACATTTCCCGATACCGAAGATCGCGGCGTTGGAAGTCAGTTTGCCGATCAGAAAGCCCGCTACCACCATCATGGTCCCCGAGGTAATGATCGTCGGGAACGCCTGATTCATGGAATCGATGATGGACTGCCGCCTGCCGTTCGTCTTGCGCAGCTCCATATAGCGTCCCGCAATGACGATGGCGTAGTCGATGTTTGCGCCCATCTGAATGGAACTGACGATCAGGTAAGACATAAAGAAGATATTGTCATGCTGCAACGCCGGTACGGAAAAATTCAGCCAGATACACCCTTGGATCACCGCGATCAAAAGCACCGGCATACCCGCCGACTTAAAGGTAAACAGCAGCACCACCAGCACCGCCAGAATGGACACCACGTTATTGACCAGATTGTCTCTGCCGAACGTCTTTTGCAGATCGTATTGGCTCACGGACTCTCCGCACACCAGCACTTTCCCGCCGGGATAATACTGTCCCGCGATCTCATGCATCCGGTCAAGAAAAGCGAACGTCTCTTCGCTCTCCTCGGGAAGCGTCAGAAAGACAAGCATACGGCTGTAATTCTCGCCTTGCAGCTGGTTCTTTGCAAAGCGCATGGCGTCGTATGCCTCGTCCAGCGTATTTTGCAGATCGCTCTCCAGCGTGACATATCCCTCTTCCACCTCGTCGTGGACGAACATAAACATATCGATCAGGGACACCTTATATTCGGGAAGACCGTTGACCACTTTCGCGTAGTCTTCATCATTCACGGCGTAGGCTGCATAGACCAGCTCCGCCACCTCATAGTCTAAGTCGATCAATTCCGAGAACTGTCGGGGCGTCAGCTTATCCGTCAGGCAATATCCGTCAAGCGCTTCGACATTGGCAAGCCCCTGCGTGTGATCCACCTCCGGACAGGCTTCCAGCTCCGCCAGAAGCTTCGCCTCTTTCTCATAGTCGCCCGCAGGCACGATGAGCGCGACCATGTTTTCAGCGCCGAAGTTTTCCGTCTGTAACTCTTCTGTCTTCTGGATACTGTTCTGGATCGGCGGCGTGATCGTGCTGTCGCCGAACACATAGGGGCATTTGCCGGAAGTCGTGTACGCCCACACGATCACGAGCACAAAAAGCGGCGCAACAAGATAGCGCGTCGCATAGTCAAACTTCCCGACAAAGGGAATGTCCGGCACAAAATTCTTATGTTTCGTGGTATCCATCAGCTTGGAAAACAGCATGATAACGCCCGGCATCAGCAAAAATACGGAACCCAATGCCAGGAAAATCGATTTGATCAGACAGATCGCAAGGTCCGGTCCCATCTTATACTGCATAAAGCCCATAGCGATCAAACCGCCTATGGTCGTTAAGGAGCTGCCGCAGATCTCCGGAATCGCTTTGCTTAAGGCAATGATGATCGCCTCGCGGGATTCCAGATTCGCATGCTCTTCCTTATAGCGGTTCAAAAGGATGATAGCATAGTCCACCGACAGCGCAAGCTGCAATACTACCGTGACAGAATTGGACACAAAGGAGATCGTACCGAAGATGAAATTCGTCCCCATCTGCAAAATGGCTGCCGCCACGAAAGTAATCAGCAGCACCGGCACTTCCGCATATGCCTGAGACGTGAGCAGAAGCACCGTCACCACCACGACCGCCACCAGCACGACAATGACGTTCATCTCATCGGCGATCAGTTCCGCCTCGATATCGCCCAGCGTCGTGGAAAGGTAATAGTCATAACCGTCCAGCTCTTCCCTGACCCGCTCCAGCGCCTCTAAGCACCGATCGTCTTTCTCGTCATAATCGAAAGTAATATTATAATAGGAAGAACCGTTCGTATAATGATCTTCCGTATCGTCGAAGTCGATCCGAAAGACCCCCGGCAGAAATGCCAGACTCCGCTCAATGGACTCCGCCTGCTCGTAGGATACGTTCGCCACCATCACGTCGCAGGTCCCGTAGGTGATAAACTCCTGTTCCATCAGATCCAGCCCCTGCTTCGTCTCCGTGGAATCCGGCAGGTAATGCGACATGGAATTTTCTACGTTGACCCAGTTTCTGGATACGGCGGAAAAAATGATCAGAATGCCAAACAACAGGAAAAAGAGATTCCGCTTATCCACAATGAATCCGCAGATCTTGACCATTGCCTGATTGCCGCCCTTTTTTTCGTTCTCTTTCGTTTCCATAAAAGGCTCCCCTCCTATTTAATATGGAAATATAGCATTTCGACCGATGGTCGTCAACAACGAGAGCAGCGGTTTTATGATAATTTTACAATTGTCGCAGGATCGGCATCCTGCGACCAAAGAATTGCTGCGCAATTCTTTCTGAAATGATTTTCTGCATTCGCTTTTGAGAATATAATATTCGCGTCGCAGGATCGAAATGTTTTACTTTGTTCGCCTCTCAGTTTATGGTACAATACATATGTTATGAGTAAAAAGCCGCGCCTCAATTTATCAACTACACAAACGATCATGCTGAGTTTCCTGCTGGCAATCTTAGTCGGGAGCCTCTTATTGACTCTTCCGGTCAGTTCTGCGGACGGTCATGCCGTCCCCTATATGGATGCGCTCTTTACGGCGACCACCTCGATCTGTGTGACCGGGCTTGTGACCGTCCCCACTTATTCCACATGGAGTCTGTTCGGACAGATCGTGATCCTGCTCATGGTACAGATCGGTGGACTCGGCATCGTCACGATGATGTCCTGGCTGATGATCCGCCTGCATCGAAAGATCGGGCTCAAAGACCGCATGCTGATCCAGGACGCCTTTAACTTAAACACCCTGTCCGGCATGGTAAAATTTATCCGCAAGGTGATCACCGGCACACTTTTGATCGAAAGCATCGGCGCCCTGCTGTACATGACGGTGTTTGTTCCGGAATTTGGCATCAAAGGCGTCTGGTTCTCTCTGTTTAACGCCGTGTCAGCTTTCTGTAACGCCGGCATGGATATCATCGGGGAAAACAGCCTGTGCGACTATGTCCATGATCCGGTCGTGAACCTTGTGACGATCCTGCTGATCGTCTTCGGCGGCATCGGCTACATCGTATGGTGGGATCTTGTGACCGCCCTGAAAAATCTGCGGCGGCAAAAGCTGAAATGCTTTGCGAATCTGACCCTGCACAGCAAGATCGCCCTCTCCGTCACGGGTCTCTTGATCCTTGCCGGTACGGCGGCTGTTTTTGCTTTCGAGTATCACAATCCGCTGACGATCGGGAATTTTTCTCTCTTTGATAAATTACAGGCATCCCTGTTTCAGTCCGTGACCACAAGGACGGCAGGCTTTGCCACGATCCCGCAGGAGAATCTGACGAACGCCTCCGCCATCATCTCCCTGTTTTTGATGTTCATCGGCGGATCTCCGGTCGGCACGGCGGGCGGCATCAAGACCGTCACGTTTGCGGTGCTCATCACCTCGGCTTTTGCCACGATAAAAAGCCGCTCCGAAGCGGAACTCTTTCATCGGACGCTCTCCAAACAGGCGGTCAGCAAGGCAGTCGCCGTGGTGTGTATGGCTTTTCTGATCCTGTTTACTGCGACCCTGCTTTTAGCGGCCGTCACGGACGCAGACGCCCTCGATATCGTCTACGAAACAGCCAGCGCCGCCGCAACGGTCGGTCTGACGCGGAGCCTCACTCCCGCATTGAACCTGCCGGGCCGGATCATCATCATCGTTACCATGTATCTGGGAAGAGTCGGACCGCTCTCCCTGATGATCGCGCTCAACACAAAGAGAGAGACAAAGAATATCATCAAGAATCCCATAGAAGATATCAGCGTGGGATAGCCGTCGCAGGCTCAGCAGCCTGCAACCAAAGAATTGCTTTCGCAATGAAAGGAGGAACATCATGGGCATCCATCAATCGTATGCGGTATTCGGCCTCGGCAGATACGGACGGGCTGTGGCAAAAGAACTGGTAGACAACGGCGCGGAAGTCCTGGCAGTAGACACGGACGAGGAGCTGGTCAATGCCGCCATCGCCGAGATCCCTTACTGCAAATGCGCGGACATCACGGAGGCGGAAGTCATCAAACAGCTGGGTATTGCCAATATCGACGTGGTCATCATCGCCATGGCGGGCAATCTGAAAGCCAGCGTCATGGCTACCATGCTCTGCAAGGAGATCGGCGTCGGGACCGTGATTGCAAAATGCGCCACTGACTTAGACCGCAAGATCCTGCGCAAAGTAGGCGCGGACCGGGTCGTGTTCCCCGAGAGCGAATCCGGCATCCGCCTTGCCAAAAACCTCTTAAGTTCCGGCTTTATGGATATCATGGAGCTCTCCAAAGACGTCTCCATGATCGAACTTCCCGTGAAAGCGGAGTGGGAGGGCAAAACGCTCCTGGAACTGAATCTCCGGAAGAAATATTCCATCAATGTGGTGGCGATCATTGAGGAAAAGGACGTCTGCATCGACATCGATCCCGAGAAGCCCTTATCCCGTTCCATGAAACTGATCGTGATCGCGGATACATCGAAACTTTCGAGACTTCAATGAGTCAAAAGCGCCCGCACTTCCTCCGCTCCGGGCATTACCCGGAGTGCGCCTTTGCGCGTCGTGATGATAGACGCCGCCGCATTGGCAAAAGCCAGCATCTCCCGCAGATTCTCTTCTTTGAAGTCCTGCAAGCCGTATTCCAGCACATAGTGCAGACAGCAGGCGCCAAAGGTATCTCCCGCCCCCGTCGTCTCAATGGTATGCTCCTGCAAAAAAGGTTTCCCTTCCACCCGCAGTCCCTTATAGTAGGCGCGGCTTCCTTCTTTTCCCATAGACAGCAGGATCAACGGGATATCATACCGCTCCCGCAGTTTTCGGATCCCGGCGTCATAATCCGTCTCTCCGGTAAACCACTGTATCTCATTGTCGGAAATTTTCAGGATATCGCACTGTGACAGGCCGTAAGCCGTCTGTTCTTTCGCCTCCTCCAAAGAGTTCCACAGAGGCTCCCGCAGATTCGGATCAAAGGAGATCCATGCGCCCGCTTCCTTTGCCGCTGCAACTGCTGTCTTCGTGGCATTCCGCACGCCCTCATGGGTCATGGACAGCGTCCCGAAATGAAAAATTCTTGTATTCCTCACAAGCTCCATATCGATCTCGTCTGCCCGCAGCATCATATCCGCGCCGGGATTGCGGTAAAAAGAAAAGTCCCTGTCCCCGTCCGGGAATGTTTCCACAAACGCCAGCGTCGTCCGCGTCTCCTCATCCATCACCAGACCGGCGGCATCGATCCCCACTTCTTCCAGCGCCGCTTGTAACCGCTTCCCGAAGATATCCTTTCCCACCTTGCCGATAAAGGCTGTTTTTCTGCCCAGCTTCGTCAGCATGGACAGGACGTTACAGGGAGCGCCGCCCGGATTGGCTTCATAGAGCGGATTTTCCTGCGCGCTCATGCCGTTCTCGGTAAAGTCGATCAAAAGTTCTCCCAGCGCCGTCACATCATACTTTTTCATGCCGCCCTCCCTTTACAGATCATATTTGACCACGTCCATCGTCACTTCTCCGTCGGCAAAAAAGGAGATCCGATCCGCCGACAGATCCGTATACATGGTGGCAGTCAGCACATACTCCCCGTCGTTTACGAATACTTCCACACTGAATTTATCTAAGATGATCCGCATCTTGATGTTCCCGTTCTCGTGCGGCACCAGGCATCGGCGCTGGTGGATAATGGCCCGTCTGGATCCGGAAAACTTCCTGTCCACTTTCACAATTGACTCATACGGTCGAAAACTGACGGAAGTCCGATAAGTATCATCCTGCGCAAACCGTACCGCAAACCGACGGTACAGATAATCCGCATCCCCGGGGCGGATCGTCAGTTCCATATCCACTTTGCGCCCCGCTATCCCCTCCAGACTGATCTCGTCCGAAAATGTCACATTCTCATAGCGGACTTCTGCGCTGCGCAGCGTCTCCAATTCCCTGATCGGATTCTGATACAGGCGGCCGTTTTTCACCGTCAACTCCCGGGGCAGCGTCATCTGCCCCAGCCACGGCTGATCGGGCGTATGCAGATTACAGGTATCCCAATTCTGCATCCAGGCGGTCATGATCCGCCTGCCGTCCGGCGCAAGAATGGTCTGCGTCGCATAAAAATCGATTCCGTAATCCACCGCCTGATTCTGTTCTTCCACAAAAGTATCCGTTTCCTCGTCATACGAACCGATCAGGCAGAGCGTCCCGTTTCCGTTATGATATTCAAAACCCTGCGGCAGCATATCCATCGGACTGGTGAGCAGCACCGCCTTGCCGTCCAGCAGAAAGAAATCGGGACACTCCCACATTTTGCCGAAGCGTCTGTTGTTTGCCGCCAATACTTTTTCATAATTCCACCGAAAACCATCCGGGCTGCTGTAGAGCAGGATCCTGCCGTCGCCATCCTCCGTGCAGTTTCCCACCACACAGCGGTATGTACCGTCCCCTTTCTGCCACAGCTTCGGATCGCGGAAATCAAAGCGGCTTCCGCCCTCCGGCAGATCTTCACTCGTAAGCACAGGATTTTTTGAATACTTTTCGTAGTCAATCCCGTCGCCCAGAGCAAGGCACTGTGTCTGTACCTCTCTGGTACTGCCGTCCGGTCGGGTCTCTTTTGACACACCCGTGTACATCAGCAGATGTTCTCCGTCCGGGAGCACCACCGCGCTGCCGGAAAAACAGCCGTCCCTGTCATACCCCGTATCCGGCGCGAGCGCCGCAGGAAGATACTGCCAATGCAGCAGATCCGTACTGACCGCATGACCCCAGTGCATCGGCCCCCAATGGGAATCATAGGGATGATACTGGTAGAACAGATGGTATTCCCCCTTATAATAGGAAAATCCGTTCGGATCGTTCATCCACCCTACGCGCGTGCAGAGGTGAAAGTCCGGCTTCTGCTCCTTTTCAATGGTCTTCTCCATTGTCTCTTCGTATTTTCTGGCGTCGCGCAACGTCTGGCTTATCATGGTTACCTCCCCGTCTGAGGGCTGATGCCCTGTTTCTTCCTATTTTCTATGATCGTTGCAAAAGACCGTTTTGTCAATCGCCGCTCTCTACTCCGGCGTAGCGGTTATAAGCATTCTGGTACACCGTCAAAAGTTTATCCATGCCGCATTTATCCCGCAAATGTTCGATATAGGCATTCCACTCCGCATCGGTAGGGCCGCCCTCTTTCAGCCACAGACCCTCCTGCTCCGATACCGCACTCTCAAAATTCGCTTTGTACCAATCAATGTCGTCCAGTTCCCTTCCCGTAAACACACAGTCCACAGGATAGGTCGTGGTGTCGTCCACATAGGGCATCCAGAAATCGTACAGGTCGGTCAGACGCTCGATTGCCCGATCCTCCATCTTAAAGGTCGTCTTGTAATAATCGCTGAGAATCAGCTTCGGCCCTGCCACCTCGCACTCGCCCTTTAACTCGCCGGAACCTTTTCCGTACTTCTCACGGCTCTCCTCATCGGAAATACTCAGCCATACGCCCTCTTCATCCTGTCCCGTAAAATAAGTGCCGATCGGACCGTAGTGCAGCTGCATCACGATCTCCGGATCATACCATCTGTCATAAAATTTTAACAGATTTGCCGGGCTCTTGCACGCTTTTGTGATATTGAGCTGACCGCTGCTGATCCCGCCGCCGGTGCGGATGGTCACGTTATGGGTGCCGTCGGGTCCGTCGAGGATCGGCAGAAACACATAGTCCTTTGCATAATCGCCCATCAGTTCCTCGATGTACCACCAGGTGGAAACACCCACATAGCCCTGCGAGCACTTGGAGATCAGCTGCGTATCGGATTGGCTGAACATCTCCACATCCATCAGCCCTTCCGCGTACCAGTCATGGAAATACGTCACGGCGTCCCGATACTGATCCGTCACGCACATAAACTGCACCGTGCCGTCGCTGTTTAAGACCAGATCGTTACAGACGTCATTGGGCCAGTTGGTGAAGCCGAAGCCCGCGTAAAAGATATTCTGCCCCCAGCACCACTGATCGAAGCCCGTGCTCATGGGAATGGTGCTGCCCGGCGCGTTGCCGTAATATTTCGCGCTCATATCATTGTCCTGAAAAGCCTTTAACGCGGTATGCAGTTCATCAAGCGTCGTCGGCACCGCCAGCCCCAGATCGTCGAGCCAAGCCTTATTGATCATGGCAAACTGCGGAATCGAATAAATGCTGTAGTCTTCCGGCGCACCGATACCCGCCGTTCCCATCCGCTCGCCTGAGGGCAAACCGTAGATATAGCCGTCGTCCATCGTGATGGCGCTGCGGATATCCGGATTTTCCTCCAGGATCTTACTTAAGTTCGGCATATATTCTTCTGTCAGATAGGGCGTCAGGTCGATGAACGTCCCGTCGTCCCCGTAGCGCGAGATGTCATAGTTGCTGAATCCCACGCCCATAAAGGCATCCGGCAGTTCATCGCCCGCGATGCGGATATTGACCTGCTCTCCCAGCGATTCGCTCATCGTCGTCCAGTCAATATGGATCCCCGTCTCATCCATAAGCTCATTCAAAACAACATTATCGGTGTAGCCGGGGCTTAGAGCGCTCTGCCCGCCCATAATGGCAAACTGTGTCTGAGATGTATCGGTATTTGCCACGCCTTTTTCATGGTGCCCGTAGTCTTTGTTGCCGCACGCTGTCAAGGATAGGGCAAGAGCCGCCATCAACATGCAGGATAGCAATTTTCTTCTATTCAAATATGATTTTCTCATACTTACCTCCTTCCTAGCCTTTCACCGCGCCCGCCATAAAGCCTTTTTCAAAATATTTCTGCACAAACGGATAAATGATCAGCATCGGCAGCGCCGCAATGATGATGGATGAAAACTTGATCATCTCCGTCATTTTGTTCAGCTCCGCAAACCCGCCCGATATGGTGCTTGCCTGACTGGCGCTCGCCGAACTCTTGATGAGGATATTGCGCAGCACGAGCGGCAGGGGTGCCTTATTCGGTGACGGCAGATAGATCATCGCCGTAAACCAGTCATTCCAGTACGCCACCATGCTGAACACCACCATGACCGCCATGATGGAACGGCTCAAGGGCACTACGATCCTGATAAATGTCGTCCACTTGGATGCGCCGTCTATGTTCGCCGCCTCGATCATCTCCTTGGGAATGCTGTTCTCAAAGAAATTCCTCACGATGATCATGTTGCCGACCGCTACGCCGCCCGGTAGGAAAAGCGCCCACATATTATTGATCAGACCCGTCTGTTTTACAACCAGATAGGTAGGCACCATACCGCCGCCGAAATACATGGTGATGATAAAGAAGATACTGAGCAGCTTCCGTCCCGGCAGATCCTTCACGCTTAAGGGATAAGCCGCCAGATACAGCACGACCACCGAAAATATCGTGCCGATGATGGTATATTTGAAGCTGTTAAAAAGTCCCAGCAGGATATTCGGGTCGGCAAATACTGACTTGTATCCGTCCAGCGTAAACTGGCTTGGCAGAAGAAACGTCTTGCCCGCATACACATCGTACGGATCGGATACCGAAGCGATCAGCACATAATAGAGCGGATAGGCAACGATCAACAATATGATGGTACAGAGGATCACCAGGATGATATCACTGCTCTTTTCGGAAAGCCCTGTCAGCTTTCCCGATTTCTTATTTTCTTTCATGCCGCACCTCCTATATGAAACTCGTATCTTCCGATATCTTACCCGCTATCCTGTTCACGATGATCAGCAATATAATATTGATGACCGTGTTGAACAGACCCACCGCCGTGGAATAACTGTACTTAGCGTGTTCGATACCCTGTTGATACACATACACCGCTATGACGTCACTCGTCGCTTTATTCAGATCCGTCTGTAAGAGCCATACTTTCTCAAATCCGACGTTCATCAGTCCGCCTGCGCTCATAATGAGATTCAGCACCATAATGGACGTCAGCTCCGGAATGTCGATATGAATGATCCGCTGGAACAGAGATGCGCCGTCTACCTTTGCCGCTTCATAGAGGGAGGTATCGATATTCGACAGCGTTGCCATATAAACGATGATGCCCCAGCCTGCGTCCTGCCAGATGCCGGACGCGATGTAGATCGTGCGGAACGCGGTAGATTCCGTCAGGAAATCGATCGATGTTCCCGCGATCAGGTTGATTAGACCGCCCGAAGGACTTAAGAAAATACGGATCATACCGCAGATGACCATCGTGGAAATAAAGTGCGGCGCATAAAGCACTGTCTGCGTCACCCTCTTGAACTTCTGGAAACGCATCTGGTTCATCATCAGCGCCAGGATGATCGGGATCGGGAACCCCCACAACAGACTGTACAGGCTCAATAATATGGTGTTCTTCATCATACGCCCGAACGTCGGCGCGCTGAAAAACCGCCGGAACCATTCCAGTCCGACCCATTCGCTCCCCATAAATCCTCTGCTGGCTTTGTAATCCCGAAATGCGATCTGGATCCCGTACATCGGTATGTACTTATACACGATCGTAAGCACTACCGGGACCAGAAGCATCACATATAGCTGCCAGTTGTCCGCCAACCGCCTTTTCAGCGATTTGCCTCCCGATTGAGGCACCGTTTTCGTTCTACTCATTTCCCGTCTCCTTCCTTTCCTATTCCGTCTCTCACCGCTCCGTCCTATGGTAATTTTCGTGAAACGTTATATCTGCATATTAGCACCATTTTTATCAGACAGTCAATATTTTGCACGAATTTTATCGCGCGCCCTCGCAATTTCTGTTGTTTTACATGAATTATTCGACCTGATTTTGTGCATTTTATACATACTTATTTCATGTAACGTTTCATATTTCTTTCTCTTTTCTATTTACAAGTCGGCTGTTTACGCTTATAATGTCTGTAATCACTGTAGAGATATTCTTTTTAGGTATTGGTCGGACAGCTTTTTGTTTCACCGATTTTCACGATATGTTTCATATTATATATATGCCGCGCAGGCATGTCACAATGACCGCTATTTATGGTATGCTCCGACAAATCAAAGATCGCAGTAAACTGCCGGAAATGAGGAATCTATGAAAAAAGACCTTACAACTCCCACAATGAAAGACGTCGCCCGGGAAGCCGGCGTCGCCCTTGGAACCGTATCAAAGGTCGTAAACGGTCTGCCCGTAGGCGAATCCTATCGAATCAGGGTAGAAGCCGCCATCCGCAAGCTGAATTATCAGGTCAACAGCTACGCGCAGGGACTCAAAGCAAGCAAAACCTACACGGTCGCCCTCCTGATCCCCAACACCATCGACCCGTTTTACGCCTCTCTGACGTATCATATCAATGTGGCGCTCATGAAAAAACGGTATCGGATGCTGCTGTGCTCCACCGACTGCGATCCCCGGCAGGAACAGGAATATGTAATGATGGCGCGGCAGAATAAAGTGGACGGCATCATCGGGCTGACCTACAATCCCGATCTGGTCGTGGACGAAAGCACCCCTTTTATCGCCATCGACCGCTCTATGGGACCCCGGATCCCCTGTGTCGCCTGCGATAATTTTGCGGGCGGGCAGCTCGCCGCCGAAAAGCTGGCTGATCTCGGATGCAGGCATGTCGCTTTCTTAAGAAGCGGTTCCACCCTCACCAATGAGCCGAACAAGAGAAAAGCCGGATTCGAAACAGGCTGCCTGTCCCGCGGCCTCTCCTATGAAATGAAGATCCTCAACGACGGCGACCCCTTTGAGGAATTTGAGCAGTTCCTGTCTGAACATATGCAGACCGGAACCATATCTTTTGACGGCATTTTCTGCGTAACCGACCGGCTCGCCTTTCATGTGCTGCACATCCTGCAAAGTCTGCGGATCCGGGTGCCGGAAGACGTGCAGCTCATAGGTTTTGACGGGATCCGCGCTTTCGGCAGCGAAGACTACCACTGTTCCACCATCGTCCAGCCCGTTTCCGATATGGCGGAACTGTGCGTCGATCTGCTTCTCCGTGAAAACACGATGGCAAAACCGCCGTTAGTCTGTCTGCCCGTCACTTACGCCTATGGCGGGACCACGCGAGAGGAGGATGCTCATGCGAACCGGAACTCCTGATTGGAAAAATCTTTGGCATTACTACAAATGGTATATAATTACAGGTGTTATTGTATTGCTTATCGCCTGCTCCCTGATCGGAAACGCTCTTGGGCTTTTCCACAAGAAGCCCGACTTACAGATCGCCTGCGTCAGCAACGCCTTTCTTCCGCAGGATACGATAAACGCCATTCAGGAAACTTTCCGCGCACTGGCGGGCGACTACAACCGGGACGGCGAAGTCCTCGTTCAGGTCAACCAATATCTTCTGAGCCGGGAAGCCGCAGACGCCGAGACCGCGCAGTCTCAGTACGCCTCGGAAGTAGCTCTTTCCGCCGACATTTCCGAAGGAGAAAGTTATCTCTTCCTTTTGGAGGACCCCGAAACTTTCCAGCAGGAATATCAGGTCCTTGCCATGCCCGACGGAAGCTGTCCCTCCCAGGCGGATTACTCCGTTGCGGATAAAGCTTTCCCGTGGGCGGATTTTCCCCGTCTGGCTGATGCGGAAATGGGCGCATTCACCGAGATCGTCGCCGGACAGACGGTAAGCGGCAGCAATCAGGAACTGCTCGCCGGATTCTATCTCGGACGGCGCTGTTTTTATACCGAAAACGTTTCTAAAAATCTGGCGGAATGCAATGCCCTGTGGGATTTTCTGCATCCCGCTTCCGGGGCGGAGGCGGACGGCGGCGCGGTTCAGAACGCCGCTTTGCCCGAGGCATCCGGGCAGACTGCCGATATCGTCACGGATTCCGTCGGTATCGCCGTTGGCACACATCTTACGGTGTACAACACGGACGAGCGTCTGACTTTGCTGCATAATATGGACACCCTGTCCGCAGACGGTCTCTATTACGCTTCCTGGACCGCCGGAACGTCAAAGCCTTACGAAAATGCCGACGGCGACACCGTCGATCTGTACGACGCGCAGCTCTATCTGCTGACCAAAGAGTGCGCAGGCGCCGAAACCGCGCAGCAGGCCATGACGGACTGGCTCAGTGCGGGGCGTTCCAATTATGCGGTATCCAAAGAAGAAACCCTTACCGTCGGCGGACAGCCCTACACCGTGATCACCTACCGTTTCACAAGGGAAGACAACCCTTACTCGCACGGGATATCCGCTTTCGGAGTTCATGAAAATACAGCAGTATGCGCCGAATTGACCTGTCAGGAAACCTACGACGAAGATCTGTCCGAAATGCTCTCCCTGTTTCTGGGAAGCTGCGCTTACCAATAAGTCCCGCCGCAAAGTGCCCAGCGTTGACGTTTGCGCGCGAGAAATGATATACTTCTCTATACTTACCAGCCATCAAAACAGTTCCTGAAACAGAGCGCGGAAAAGAGGGCTTCTTATGAACAAAAGAAACGAATCAAAAAAACCTGATATGCCGATGTCCCCCGACGGACGGATGCCCGAGATCATGTTTGCGATCATGCCGGATTACCCCAGGTGGAACCGTCTCTTTTACCGCCTGTGCTGCATTTTTGCCGTCATCAATTTTCTCCTGACAGGCACTTTTTATCTCTTTTTCGGAATGGAGGGGCTGGTATCGTTTTCCGACGGGCAGTACGCTCTCCGGCATCTGATCCTGCCCTCCGCGCTGAACATCCTGATCCTTTTGGCGGCGGCAGCGCTCAGAAAACGGCTGCCGGAAACGGATCTGCGGCAGAACGCCATTCCCATTTTCACCATGCTGCTCCTCAATCTCGTCGTCAGTATGATCCCGAACATCTTTTTCATTACGCTGGGGATCTTCTGCATCCCTATCTGCATGACCACGGTCTATAACAGCCCGAAGATCTGCAGGATCGTGACGGGGATCAGCCTTGCTGCCGTTGTCTTCGCATTGATCCGGCAGCTTGTCGGTGCGGAGACGGCGGAGGATCGTCTGCTGCTCTTCCCGCAGGGGCTGATCATCCTCTGCATCCTGCTCACGCTGGAAAAGGTCGCGCAGACCGCCATCCACATGACGGACGGGCAGAAACAGAAACTGATCCGCTTCGCTTCGGACATCAAGGCGGAGCAGGGCAGGGCGGAGGCCGCCAACGAAGCCAAGAGCCTTTTCCTTGCCAATATGTCCCACGAGATCCGCACGCCGATCAACGTCATTCTGGGCATGAATGAGATGATCCTGCGCGAGAACCGCAACGAGCAGATCGACGAATATGCAAAGAGCATAGACTCCGCGGGAAGTTCCCTGCTCTATCTGGTCAACGACGTACTGGACATCTCCAAGATCGAATCCGGCAAGCTGGAGATTTTGGAAAGTGACTACGAATTGACTTCCTTTATTCATGACTGCTATAATATGGTAGCGGAAAAGGCTGGAAAGAAAGGGCTGGAACTCATCGTTTCCTGCAATCCGCAGCTTCCTTCGCGCTTAAAAGGCGACGAGAGCCGTCTGCGCCAGGTCATCACGAATCTTCTGTCCAATGCGGCAAAATATACGGAAACCGGAAGCATTACGCTGTCCTTTGACGGCAGCGAACAGGACGGAAAGCTGCAGCTTGTCGTCATCGTCAAAGACACCGGCATCGGCATTCGGGAAGAGAATATGCAGAAGCTCTTCACGCAGTTTACCCGCTTTGATATGGAGAAAAACCGCAACATCGAGGGCACCGGCTTAGGTCTTGCCCTGACGAAGCGCTTGACGGATCTGATGCAGGGCACGCTGGACTTACAGAGCGTCTACGGCGTCGGCACGACCGTTACTTTCACGGTCCCGCAGCAGATCGTATCCTCCGAGCCTGTGGGCGATTTCCACCATAATTATGCGTCCGCCGCCGCAAAAAACGAGCCCTATCATCAGCGTTTTGAGGCACCCGACGCCAGGATCCTGATCGTAGACGACGTCAAGGTCAACCTGAAAGTCATCGTCGGCCTGTTAAAATCTACGAAGATACAGATGGACACCGCCACCAGCGGCAGACAGTGTCTGGAAATGGTCACGCAGACCCCTTACGACCTGATCTTCATGGATCACATGATGCCGGAGATGGACGGCATGGAAACCTACGCCGAAATGAAGAAACTGGAAAATTCTCTCAACAAAGACACCCCCGTCATCATGCTGACCGCAAACGCCATCACCGGTATCCGCGAGCAGTTTTTGCAGGCGGGATTTACGGATTATCTCGCTAAACCCGTGAACGGCGAGAAACTGGAAACCATTATTTTGAAATATCTGCCCAAAGAAAAATACACGCTTTGACAGCCTGACGTTGTTTAAAAATGGCAAAGAAGGCGCTCTCTTCCAAAAAAAGATAGACATATTTCCGAATTGTGGTATAATTTTATATATGAAAAAAACGATTATTCTGGCGGGAGCTGCCATTGTCGTCGTGCTGGCGGGGTGTTCTCACTCCGAACAGGAAACGGCGTCTACAGACAGCCCTGTCGCGGAAGAAGAAACATTTACATCTGAGACAGTCGGGACCTACGAGGCGGAAGACGCCGAGATGATCGGCAATGTACACGCAAAAAGCAGCGCTTCCGGATGCAGCGGCACAGGATATGCCACCGGATTTGAGGAAGATGCGGATGCGTGCGTTTTTTCTGTTGATATATCCGAAGAAGGGTTCTATGATCTGCATTTCTACAGTGCGAGCAGCGATTATAAACAGAACTATGTGACCGTGGACGGAGAATCTTACGGCACGATCGTGACGGACAGCAAAGAGTTCGCATTGTCAGTCGTATCCCGCGTATACCTGACGGCAGGCGCGCATGATGTTGCGGTCAAAAGCTATTGGGGGTGGATCGACTTGGACAAACTGGATATTGTGACGGCTGCGCCTCTTGATCCGGCTATCTATCAGGTTTCCGCAAAATTGAGCAACGAGAACGCCACAGACGAGGCGAAACGTCTGATGAGTTATCTGTGCGACAACTACGGCGAAAAGATTATCTCCGGTCAGTACTGCGATACCGGCGCGTTCGGCAAGGAATTTCAGGTCATCAAAAAAGCGACCGGAAAGACGCCCGCGATCCTGGGACTTGACTTTATCGAATACTCCCCCTCCCGCGCGGAGAACGGCAGCACCAGCAATGCGACACAGCTTGCCATCCAGCATTGGGAAAACGGCGGGATCGTCACTTTCTGCTGGCACTGGAATGTGCCCTCCAAGTATCTGACGGCGGAATGGTGGCGCGGATTCTACAAGGAATCCGTGAGCATCGATCTGGCGAAGATCATGAACGGCGAGGACGAAGAGGGGTACGAACTGCTGATGCAGGACATCGACGCCATCGCCGCCCAGCTTAAAGTTCTACAGGACGCAGGCGTGCCAATCTTATGGAGACCGCTTCACGAGGCGGCTGGCGGCTGGTTCTGGTGGGGTGACGCAGGCGCGGACGCCTATAAGAAATTATACATATGTTTATATGACAAACTGACGAACGAATACGGGCTCAACAATCTGATCTGGCTGTGGAACGGTCAGGACGCGGACTGGTATCCGGGCGATGAATACGTCGATATCATCGGCGAGGACATTTATCCGGGCGAGCATGTATATACTTCGCAGGTCAACAAATATCTGGAGGCGGTCAATTACACGAACCCGCCCAAAATGGTTGTCCTTTCAGAAAACGGCTGTGTATTCGACCCCGATCTGGCGGCGCGCGACGGCGCGATGTGGGGATTCTGGTGCACATGGGGCGGCGAGTTTACGGCAAAAAATACGGCGATCTTTTCCTATAGCGACCAGTACACGGAAGAGGACGCCCTGAAACGCTTTTACGAAAACGAACGGGTCATCACGCTGGAGGATATCCCCGATCTTGGCAGTTATCCTATTCGGGAGGAATAGCGGACGTGCTTCGGAAATTTTTTGCATACGACGGCAAGATCGTCGGCTTCCTTAACAAAACAGGGGAGATCATACTGCTCAACATCGTGTTTCTCCTGTGCTGTCTTCCGGTCGTCACCATAGGTCCGGCGCTGACATCGTTTTATTATGCAATGATCAAGAGCATCCGCAGAGAGCGCGGAACGCCGCTGCGGGAGTTTTGGCATTCCATGAAACGGACGCTCGGTCGGGGCGTACTGCTTACCATAGGGATCCTCCTGTGGGCAGCGCTTCTGTGGTACGGTTTCGAAATGACCCGCGCCCGATCGCAGGGGACGATTTCTTTTTCTATGGCGCTCTACTTCATTTTTATCGTGGTGAGCCTGTGTATTTTGATCTATCTGTTTCCTGTCTTCTCCCGCTTTGAAATGGGAGCGGCAAGGATGCTCCAGCTATCCTTTGTCATGAGCATCCGGTTTTTCCCGATCACCGTCATCGTGGCGGCGGGAAGCGCACTGGTCGGCTGGCTGACGATCTATGTACTGCCGATCGCATGTATTCTGGTCATTCCGGGCGTATGGTGCTATCTTGTGACTTTCCTGATGGAAAGGGCGCTCCTGCACTACATGCCGGAAGCCAAACCCGGAGAAGAACAGTGGTACGACGGCGACGACCCAAAAGACGCCGACCGCGACACATAAGACACAACGAGTCATACTGGCGATAGAACACGAAACAGCATACGGACGGGTATGCGGAAAGAGGTAGCTATGAGACATACTGACAGGGGAAAAAGAGTAACAGCGGCAGCTCTGACGGCAGCAATGACGCTTGCGACGCTGTGTTCTTCCGGAATCGCATCTCATGCGCAGACAAATCTGAGCATGGACGATTATGACGACATCATAGACACTTATTCTATCGATGATTCGATTCCGAATTATCGGGATTATGTGACGCAGTTTGACGCCGTCTATCCGGATGCCGAGATCCGCGTGGGCGCAGAGGCAAACATTCGTTACGATGAGGGCGATGTGTCGGCGGAGCCTGTCATTTATACGGATTATGAGGGTATGAGCGGCGACAGCCTTTACACGAGCGAAGATTCCCTGACGGAATTTACGATCAACGTGGAGGAAGAGGGCTTCTACAATCTGTCTCTGGAATATTTCCCCGTGGCGGGCAAAAACTCCGATATCGAGCGGAGTATCTTCATCGACGGCGAACTGCCTTACAGCGAAATGGCGCTCGTTGATTTCTACCGCATCTGGAAGTTTGACGTGCAGACCGCCGCGCAGACCGTAAACGGCTCTGTGCAGTATGTCTGGGAAAAAGATAATCAAGGCAACGACAATAAACCCGGCATGGTGGAAGCACCGGAATGGGTCACGAGTTACTGCTATGACAGCGAGGGACATATCACCTCGCCTTTGTCCGTGTATCTGACAAAGGGCGAGCATACGGTCAGCCTGCTCTCCTTAAAAGAGCCGATGCTGATCCATCAGTTGATCTTAGGGAAAGCGGAGCAGACAAAATCCTACGCGCAAGTCAAGGCGGATTGGGACGCAGCGGGCGCACAGCCGACGAGCGGGCAGAGGATCTGCATCGAGGGCGAATATGCCTCCAAGACTTCTTCCCAGATGCTCTATCCGATCCAGGATCAGTCTTCTCCGTCAGTATCGCCCTCCAGCGCGAAAGAACTGCTCAACAACACGATCGGCGGCAACTCCTGGCGGCTGGTAGGTCAGTGGATCGAGTGGGAGTTTGATGTGCCGGAGTCCGGCTACTATAACATTTCCCTCTATGACTGTCAGAACTATGTAAGAGGTATCTATGTGTCCAGACGGATCTCCATCGACGGCGTTGTGCCTTTTCAGGAGATGGAGGACTACGGCTTCCACTATGCGCAGAGCTGGCGGGAAGACGTGCTGTCCGACGACGCCGGAACGCCCTATTCTTTCTACATAGAAAAAGGGCACCATACCCTGCGCATGGAAGCGGTGCTCGGCGACTTCTCGGATATCGTCAGTCAGGTGCAGGACTGTGTGCAGCAGTTGAACTCCATTTACCGCGAAGTGATCAAGATCACCGGCGTCGATCCGGATACCTACCGGGATTATCAGCTGGCAAGTTCTCTGCCGAATCTTTACAATGAGCTGGTAACGGTACGCGATCAGTTAAGCGGCGCCATAGACGCCATGTCAGCGCTCACGGGCAAAAATTCCGATAAGCTGACCGTGCTTTTGACCATGCGCGACCAGCTCAATGACCTGATCGAGGACGAGGAGTTTTTCGTCAGGGTCATCGGTTCTTATAAGATCAATGTCCGCGCCTGCGGTAACTGGGTCAGCACCATCATATCGCAGCCGCTCGCGATCGACCGCATCAATATCACGTCCGCCGACGTGGATGTGAAATATGAGAACGATTCTTTCTTCGCCAAGGCGGGCTACGAGTGTAAGCGGTTGTTCTATTCTTTCATTATAGACTATAATCAGATCGGTAACGTCATCGACGAAAATGACGACAGCGCGACGCTCACGCTCTGGATCGGTTCCGGACGTGATCAGGCGAACGTCATCAAGGCTATGATCGACGAAGACTTTACCAATACCTACGGCGTCAACGTCAACGTGCAGCTGGTGGATATGAATACCCTGCTGCGTGCCGAGCTGGCGGGCGAGGGACCGGATGTCGCGATCCAGGTCGCAAACACCAACGGTATCGCCGGACAGGTACTCAACACAGGAAATGACACACCTGTCAACTACGGTATCCGTAACGCGGTGCTCGACTTAAGCCGCTTTGACGATCTCGATGAGGTGACGGCACGGTTTGCGGATGCGGCGATGGTGCCTTTCCGGTTTGGCGGCGCGACCTATGCGCTGCCGGAAACGACCACTTTCCCGGTCATGTTCTACCGCAGGGATATCCTGGCGGAACTCGGCATGGAAGTGCCGGAGACCTGGGACGACGTAAAGGTGGCGATGGCAGTCTTATCCAAGAACCAGATGGAATTCGGTATGCTGCCGAGCGAGCAGGTCTTCGCGATGTTCCTGTACCAGAACGGCGGCGCTTACTACACGGAAGACGGCGCAAGATCGGCTCTGGACTCCGATATCGCGATCAACACTTTCAAAGAATACTGTGAATACTATACGGATTACAAGCTGGATAAGGAGACGAGCGTGGAAGAACGTTTCCGTACCGGCGAGTGTCCGATCATCATCGCGGATTACACGATCTACAATAACCTGGTCGTTTCCGCGCCGGATATCGCAGGGTTATGGAGTTTCGCTCCCGTGCCCGGCACGGTGCAGGCGGACGGCACGATCGATCACAGCACGGGCTGTACCGGGCTTGCCAGCATCATCATGGCGGACACGGAATACCCCGACGAGTGCTGGGAGTTCCTCAAATGGTGGAACAGCGCCGACGTGCAGACGAGGTACGGGCGCGAGATGGAGAGTCTGATGGGTTCCGCGGCGCGTGTGCCGACCGCGAATCTGGAAGCGTTCAACAATATGCCCTGGCCGGTCAACGACCATGAGGCGCTGCGTGACGCTTTTGAATGGGCGCGGGGCATTCCGCAGGTTCCGGGCGGTTACTATTCCTGGCGTAACATCAACAACGCCTTCTACACGGTAACGACCGAAACGGATACCGCCTCCCCGAGAGAGGAACTTACGGATAAGATCATCTATGTCAACGCGGAAATCGATTATAAGCGGCAGGAATTAGGCTTACCGCTCGCCGAAGATTAAGAAAGGAGGGATCAAGATGAGTCGCAAAACCACACAGTCCGCAGGATCGGCAGATCTTCTGGATATCAACAAAAAGCAGCAGAAACTCGGTTATCAGATCAAGCGGAACAAAGAGATCTATCTGATGATGGCGCCGTACTTCATTTTATTCTTCCTGTTTACGGTGCTTCCGGTGCTGGTTTCCATCGGATTGAGCTTTACCTATTTCAATATGCTGGAAATGCCTACCTTCATCGGCTGGCAGAACTATATCAAACTGTTTCTGGAGGACGATATTTTCCTGATCTCCCTGAAAAACACCCTGATCTTTGCGGTGATCACGGGACCGATCAGTTACCTGTTGTGTCTGCTGTTTGCGTGGATCATCAATGAATTTCACGGCAAACTGCGTTCTTTCCTGACCCTGATCTTCTATGCGCCGAGTATCTGCGGTAACGCCTACATGGTATGGAACCTGATCCTGACCGGAGACCGTTACGGTTACTTAAACGGTATCCTGATCAAACTCGGCATTCTGGATAATCCGATTCTGTGGATGAAGACCGAAAAGTGGATCCTGCCGATCCTGATCGTAGTCCAGTTATGGCTGTCCCTCGGTACCGGCTTCCTCTCTTTCATCGCAGGTCTGCAGACGGTAGACAAGAGCCTGTACGAGGCAGCGGCGCTTGACGGCGTAAAGAACCGCTGGCAGGAATTGTGGTATGTCACCCTGCCGTCCATGAAGCCACAGCTGATGTTCGGTGCGGTCATGCAGATCACACAGTCCTTTGCGGTGGCGGATATCTCCATCCAGTTAGCGGGCAATCCTTCCGTAAACTACGCCGGAGCAACGGTCGTCACGCACCTGTTGGACTACGGCTCGACCCGATTCGATATGGGTTATGCGTCGGCGATCGCGACAGTCTTATTCCTGCTCATGGTCGGCACGAATAAGCTGGTACAGAAATTATTAAGGAGGGTTGGCGACTAATGACAAAAAAGAATACGAACCAAACGACAGTCAATCGTAAACTCTTCAGGCGTAAGCCCAAGGAAAAGAAATTAAACCGATCGATGGCAGGAAACAGCATCCTGTTTTTCCTCATGTTCATCTGCGGCATCTTTATGGCGCTGCCGCTTGTGATGATCATCAACAATGCCTTAAAACCGCTGGATGAAATTTTCCAGTTCCCGCCAAAGATTTTCGTGCGCAACCCTACGCTGGAAAACTTCTCGGATCTGTTCGTGCTGATGAACAATTCCTGGGTGCCCTTTTCCAGATACATATTCAACACGATCATCATTACGGGCGGCGGTATGGTCGGGCATGTCATCTGTGCCAGCCTTGCAGCCTATCCGCTCGCAAAGCATAAATTCCCGGGCAAGGATATCCTGTTCAGCATGGTCGTGCTGTCCATGATGTTCTCCTGGACGGTCACGCAGATCCCGCAGTACCTGATCATCAGCTGGCTGCACATCAACAATACCTACGCGGCGCTGGTTCTTCCCGCTTTCTCGTTCGGTATGGGTCTGTACCTGATGAAACAGTTTATGGAACAGCTTCCGGATTCCCTGATGGAATCGGCGAGGCTGGACGGCGCATCCGAGTGGAAGATCTTCTGGACGATCGTGATGCCGAACGTCAAGCCCGCATGGCTGACACTGGCAATCTTCCAGTTCCAGCAGATGTGGGGCAACACGGGCAGCCTGTTCCTCAGGAACGAGGAACTAAAGCCCTTACAGTACTCCTTACAGCAGATTACGGCAGGCGGTACGGCAAGAGCGGGCGCGGCAGCCGCCGTAACTTTCATCGTCGCGGCAGTACCGATCATCTTCTTCCTGATCTGTCAGAACAACGTAATCGAGACGATGACCACATCGGGCATGAAAGACTAAAAGGAGGGGCAGCATGAAAAAGAAAACAATGATCAAAAGAATAGCCGCCTCTCTGTTTGCCGCAACAGCGCTGGCGACGACCGTAGGAGGAATGACCGTCCACGCGGAAGAACTCCCCTACGATACTTATAACTACACTTATTGGGAAAATATCGCGCTGACGCCGGCGGCGTATGTGCCCACCGGATCGGTGACGGGTCAAAGCGCGGGAACGACGAACTTCTCCGAGCCGCAGGATCTCTGTGTGGCGCCGGACGGGCTGGTCTATGTGGCGGATACGAAAAATAACCGCATCGTCGTATTGAACGATACCATGACCGAGACCGTGCGCGTGATCGACAGTTTTGAACGGGACGGCGCACAGGACGGTTTCGATGCGCCGATGGGCGTATGCGTCTCTGAACACATGGAACTCTACATCGCGGACTCCAACCACAAGCGGATCGTCGTGCTGACGCCGGAGGGCGAATTTGTCAAGATCGTGGATAATCCGCAGTCGGAGATCTTAGAGGACGATTTTGATTTCATTCCGCTCAAAGTGACCGTGGATTATGCGGATCGTGTGTACGTCATCGCAAAGAACGCTTTTGAGGGCATCCTCGTCTTTGAGAGCGACGGGCAGTTCACGGGATATTTCGGAACCATCGAAGTCAAGATCACGCTCTGGGAGAAGTTCTGGAAACGCCTTGCCAGCAAGGAAGAGCGTTCCAAACAGCAGCTTTACATCCCGACGGAGTTTACGGGGATCGACATTGACAGCGACGGCTTCGTCTACGCTTCCAATATCGACTCCGACGGCATACAGGGCGTAAGACGCCTGAATCCCAAGGGCGAGGACGTCATCCAGAAAGGCGAGAACGAAAATCTGGGCGGCGATATCTCTTTCGGCATCTACGGCACCTATGCCGGTCCGTCCGAGTTTACCGATGTGACCTACCGGGGAAAGGGCATCTACTCGCTGCTTGACCGCAAACGCGGCAGGATCTTTACCTACGACAGAGAGGGGAATCTCCTCTACATCTTCGGCGGTCTGGGCAGTCAGGAGGGCACGTTCAATACTCCGGTGGCGATCGAGTCCATCGGCGACCAGATCATCGTGCTGGATGCCTACAACAGCTCCATCCTCAAGTTCGGCGAGACGCAGTACGGCTCCCTGATCAACGATGCAGTGGGGCTTCGCTATGACGGCGACGAGACGCAGGCGATCGATAAATGGCTGCAAGTGCTGAAATTGGATGAGAACAACGAACTTGCCAACTCCGGCATCGGTAAGGCTTACCTGACAGCCGGCGATAACAAGACGGCGATGCGCTATCTGGAACTGAGCATGAACCGCAAATATTATTCCATCGCCTGGAAGCGATACCGCAACGAGATCCTGATCGAAAATATCAACGTCATCATGACGGTAGTGATCGTACTGATCGTGCTCTACATTCTTTATAAGAAAGTATTGCGGCAGAAACTGATACAAAGACGACAGGAAAAACGACAGAAAGGAGGGCTTGCCTGATGGCGGAATTATTTTCAAAGGATAAATGGTCCTATGCGTTCTACACGGTGAGTCATCCGATGGACGCCTACTATGAGATCAGGCACAGAAACCGGGGAAGCGTTCCGGTCGCGGTCGTTTTGGTCATCCTGTTCTCTTTCAGCTTCTCCATCAACCGCATGGCGGCGAGTTTCGTAGTCAATGACGTCTATCCGCTGTCGGTCAACGCGCTGACAGAGTTGGTGGCGGTGCTCCTGCTCTATCTGCTCTTCTGCGTGGGAAACTGGTCGATCACCTGTCTGATGGAAGGCGAGGGGCGGCTGAAAGATATCGCCATCGCAGTTGGATACGCGCTGATACCGATCATCGTATGTTACAACATTGCAACCATCGTCAGCCAGTTTGTCGCGGCGGACGAGGAAGCCTTTTACTGGGTCATTCTGGTCGCGGGCATCGCCTACGGTGTGCTGATGGCGCTGATGGGTATCATGCAGGTGCATAACTACACGCTCGGCAAAACGCTGGTCACGATCCTTTTGACCTTTATTGCCATGTTTATCATTATTTTCATTGCATTGCTGCTTTTTGATCTGATCACCCAGGTATACAATTTCTTCTACAGTATCTACCAGGAATTGATCTATCGAATGTAAGGGAGGACTTAAGATGCGTACAAGTAAAAAAGTTATGATCGCTGCCATAAGCCTTATCCTTGCAATCGTAGTGATCTATCTTGCACAGTGGCTGATCCGGTATCAGTTCTATTACGAATACCGAAAGGACGTGACCTCTTACGAATACGAGGAGGGCAGGACTTTCTCAGCGATTAAAGAATCTGCTTCGGATGTGGACGGCATGGAACTGGCGGCGGAAAACGACACGCTGAAA
Source organism: bacterium (assembly GCA_023666335.1). GTDB lineage: Bacteria > Bacillota > Clostridia > Lachnospirales > Lachnospiraceae > UBA3282. The sequence goes on along the minus strand of JAMPCE010000003.1, from coordinate 49,678 downwards.
CTGTATGTGGACACGAAAATGGGCAACGTGGCTGTGGTAGACAAGCGTAACGGTCAGATCACCTACTCGAATCCGGTCGGGCTGGAAGACGACGCCATCGCCAACGAAGCGAACAAGAATTATATGCGTTCCCAGTTGATCGTGGACTACTTTAACACCGCCAAAACGGTCGGCACCCTCGATTCCTACAGCTATGCGGCGGAACGGGATCAGATCGAAGTGGAAGCGGTGGATAACGGCATCCGTTTCATCTACACGCTGGGCGATCTGTCCAGCGCCACGGGTATCGTACCGCAGTACATCAGCGCGGAGGCACTGGAACGAGTCGCTTCGGCTCTGTCCGAGAGCGACGCGAAAGAAGTGACCAAAAAATACATAGAAAGCGATGTACAGGACGATTATCTGGAACTGATGGAATCCACCATGAAAGGCGCTTCCCAGCTCCGTAAGCTGAATCGGTATTTTGAGGAAGCGGGCTTCACCGAGGAAATGTACATCGAGGAAATGGAAAACTCCGGCGTGGAGGGCGCGGTTCCGATCTCCTTTATCATTCCGCTTGAGTACCGCTTAAACGGCGACGCTGTGGACGTATCCATCCCGATGAGCGCCGTGGAGGAAAACGGCGGCGGCGCACTTTACCGCATCCAGATGCTCCGGTATCTCGGCGCGGCGGGAACGGACGAAAACGGCTACCTGTTAGTGCCCAACGGTTCCGGCTCCCTGATCTATTTTAACAACGGCAAACCGACGGCGGATGTCTATTCCGAATATGTCTACGGGATCGATCCCCTGTCGGCGGAATATACGGTCCGTGAGAACACAGAAAATGTAAAGATGGCGTTATACGGGATTTTCCGCGACGACAGCGCGATCTTCGCAACCATTGAGAGCGGCGCGTCTCTCGCCAGCATCGGCGCGGGCGTTTCCGGCAAGGTCAATGAATACAACAATGCGTATGCCACCTTTATCGTGCGGGGCAACGATAAGCTGTCGATGTTCGGCACGACAGGTAACGAGGCGGAGATCCCCATCGTGGAAAATCACTTCTACGACGCGAATCTGTCCGTGCGCTACACGATGCTGACGCAGGAGAACGCGACCTATGCGGGCGCTGCGAACTATTACAGGAACCGCCTCGTCGAGGAGGGCGTCCTGACAGCCAAGACGACAGAGACGGAGGATATCAAGCTCTATTACGATACGCTGGGCGGCGTCATGATGCAGAAGTACGTTTTGGGCGTCCCTTATAACGGCATGTACCCCATGACGACCTTTGAACAGGCGGGCGAGATCTACAGCGACCTCAAATCGCGCGGCATCACAAATCAGGTCATGAATTATCAGGGCTGGATGAACCGCGGTTACACGCACGATGCGGCGAATAAGATCAAAGTGCCCCGCTCACTGGGCGGAAAGTCCGGGCTGGAAAACCTAAGCGCGCTGATGGCGGCGGACGGCAACGACTTCTATGCCGATACGGCTTTCCAGCAGGTTACCTACGTCAGCAGGCGGTACTCCGCAAACAATGAAACCTCCCGCTATTACGGCGGCGGTTATATCGCGGAGTTCGGTCTGGTCAATCCGGCGACCCTGCGGCAGACTTCCGGACTGGGCTACGAGGAGAACCACTTTTTCCTGATCTCGCCCAAGTTCCTCGTGCGGAACATTGATAAATTTACGAATAAGATCGGAAAGTATGACATCAACGGCATCTCTTTAAGGGATCTGGGCAATGAACTGCACTCCGATAAAAAGCGGACCAACGTTATCAACCGAGACGCGTCTCTGGATGTCGTGAATGCCTCCCTGCGGCAGATCACCGACACCGGAAAGCGGATCTTGCTCAACGACGCAAACGATTATGCTTTCGCTTACGCGGACGACATCATCAATGTGCCGCTGACCGACAACGATTACTACATCGTGGACGAGGCGGTTCCGTTCTACGAGATGCTGATTCACGGCTATATCGATTATTCCGGCGGTACGATCAACTTAAGCGATACTTACGACCGGACGGATATCGTGCTGGGTCTGGTGGAAACGGGCGCATCGCCGCACTTTATGTTCTCCGCCAACCATTCCAGCGATATCAAGCAGACCGGCTTAAACAGGTTCTACGCGACGACCTACGAGAACTGGAAAGACGATGCGCTTGCCATCTATAAGGATGTAAACGACGCATTGAAATATGTACAGAACGCCGCCATTACGGATCACCGGATCATCGACTCGAATCTGCGGGCGGTAACCTACGATAACGGCGTCACCATTTACATCAACACGGATTACCGCGACAAGACCGCAGACGGCATCACCGTTCCGGCAAGAAGCTATCAGATAGGAGGGATGTAAGCATGGATACAAACAAAAAGAAAAAGAAAAAAATGTCCCTCTCCAGGAAACACGGTCTGATGGGTTATCTGTTCATTATGCCGTGGCTGATCGGCTTCATCTGGTTCTACTTAAGGAGCCTGATCCTGTCGGTGGAGTTTTCGTTCAGTAATCTGACCGTCAATCCGGGCGGCGGTTACTCACTGGAATTTGTAGGATTACAGAATTATCTCTACGCATTCCGGGCACATGCCACCTATAAACAGGTGCTGACGACCTCGATCGGCAATATGTTGATCGACGTACCGTTAATTACCTTTTTCAGTCTGTTTATGGCAATGCTCCTGAATCGGAAGTTTAAGGGGCGGACCCTGGTGAGAGCGATCTTCTTCCTGCCCGTTATCCTCAATTCGGGCGCTATCATGGACGCTATGGCGCTTGCAAGAGCCATGATGAGCGGCGGTATTTCCAGCGCCAGCGCGGAAATGGCGGAAGCGGCTGCCGGAAGCGGCGTCGGCGTTATGTACTATGTGCAGATGTTCAGCTCGCTCGGTATTCCCGAGGTCATCATCGAATATCTGGTAGGCGCAGTCGATCGAATCAGCGATATCATCAACGCCTCCGGCGTGCAGATCATCATCTTCATCGCGGCATTGCAGTCGATTCCCGGCTCCATGTATGAAGTGGCAAAGATCGAGGGCGCGACCGCTTACGAGACATTCTGGAAAGTCACATTTCCGATGATCATGCCGCATATCATCACCAACGTTGTCTACACGGTGGTGGACAGCTTTACGCAGTCCGAAGTCGTGGAACTGGCATACGATACGGCGTTTACGGAAATGAATTACGGTCTAAGCTCTGTGTTCAGTCTGGTATCAACGGTGATCACCTGTTTGATCCTGGTGATTGTCTGCGGACTGATCCAGAAGCGAACGTTCTACTATAACTAGGAAAGGAGGAAAAAGATGAAAGCGACAAAAATGGATTTCAGATCAGGTATCGAAAACATCAAAGCCGATAAACAGTTTGCAAACGACCGGATCCGCTGGGTGAATAATTTCAAGGGCTTTATTCTGGGATTGTTCCAGTTCGCGATCATTGTCGGCATTTGCTATGTCATATTGGGACCGATCCTCGGCATTATCAGCAGCTCTTTTTTCTCCAATGCGGATAATTATAACCCGATGGTATATCTGCTCCCGCAGGAACCGACACTGGAGCGTTACAAGATCGCGATGCAGTATCTGGATTACTGGAAAACGATGGGATCGTCTCTGATCTACTCTCTCACGCTGATGATCGTACAGGTGATCGTCTGCTCGATGGTCGGATACGGGTTTGCCAGATTTGATTTTCCGTTCAAGAAGATCTTATTTGCCTGCGTCGTCGTGATGATCGTCATTCCCACGAACACCATCATGCTGCCGCTGTACATGACATTTGCAAAATTTGATGTTCTCGGTCTTGTTACCCTGTTAAAAGGCGCAGAGATCAATCTGCTCTCCACGCCGATACCGATGTACATCATGACGCTGTTCGGCTGCGGACTCAGATCGGGACTGTATATTTATATCTTTAACCAGTTCTTCCGCGGGCTGCCCAAGGAAATCGAGGAAGCGGCTTTCATGGACGGCGCGGGAACCTGGTACACCTACTTCCGTATCATGCTGATTAACGCCCTGCCGTCAGTCGTGACTGTGGCAATCTTCTCTATGGTATGGCAGTATAACGACACGTTTTACGCAAAGCTGTTTTTGATCAGCGATAATATTGTCATCAGTAAAAAGATATCCACGATCGAGGCGTCGATCTCCAATGTAGAGAAGATCCTCGACCCGAACATCCTGGAACTGTATCTGGACGCAGGTATCGTGCTGATCATGATTCCGATCGTCATCATCTATGTGCTGCTCCAGAAGCAGTTCATCGAGGGCGTGGAACGAAGCGGTATTGTTGGATAAGGCAGTATAGAAATCCATTCAATATAAATCAACAAACAAAAGGAGGAAGAAAAAGTTGAAAACAAAAAAAGTTTTGGCACTGCTCCTGGCAACGACTATGACATGTAGTCTTGTCGGCTGCGGAGGCAACGACACCGCGGAAGCACCGGCAGCGGAAGCGGAGCCTGCCGCAGAGGAGGAAGCTCCTGCGGCGGAAGCGGAACCTGCCGCAGAGGAGGAGGCTCCCGCAGCGGAGGAAGCAGCCGGCACAGGCGAGGCAAGCATCGATTTCGAGGACGGCGTCTTCGGCTTCGCAGGCGTGGACAAATCCGTTAACTCCGCAGGCGATGACTCTGCATTATCGGTGGAGGATTTTAACGGCTCTAAGGCACTGAAAGTAACGCCGCAGGGCAAGGCATCCTACATCGGCATTCAGGCGGATGCGCTTTTAGGCAGCAATGCAGCTTCTTTGAAGACGGTCGAGATGACGATCGGCATCGAGAACCCGGACGGCGAGTTCGGCGCATGTTCCGGAAAGATCTACGCTTTTACGGGCGAGGATAACACCAGAAGTGAGGGCACATGGAGCGTATACTTGGAGGACGGCAACCCGAAGACGGCTTCCATTGAGATTCCGGACGGATTCGGTGAGGGCAACTATATCGTAGTCTCTATGGAAACCGATACGGCAAAAGACAAGGGTGCGACTCCCGCGAATCTCTATATCGACAATATCGCATTTAAGGATGCTTCCGGCAGCGTTCTGGCAGCAGATACCTCTGTAGAGTATGTATCCGCTTCCACCGGCGCCGACAGATCCAATCTGTGCGCACTGACGAACGCGGTAGAATTTGAAGGCTTTACGGCATCCGGCGACGGCTGGTCACAGGCGGGCGCAACGATGACGCCTGAGATCATTGAGGCACTGGTTCCCGGTTCCGTCGTAGAGATCACCTACACCAGTGAAACCGGCGATATGTGGATCGTTATGAACGAAGCAGAAGCCGGCTGGATGAGAGTCGCCCAGGGCAATGCGGACGGCAGCGGGTCCGACGCCGCATACATCAATAATTCCAAAAATACGGCTCAGGTTACCTTTGAGCAGATTGCAGCACTTTGCGGCGATGATGTTTCCAAGTGGGGCAGCACCATGCAGTGCGAGGCTTCCGGCGCTTGGGAAGTACAGAGCGTCAAGGTAGGCCAGAAAGCTCCCAGCTATGCGCTTTCGGGCGCAGTTGAGTTTGCAGGCTTTACGGCATCCGGCGACGGCTGGGCACAGGCAGGCGCAGCGATGACGCCTGAGATCATCGAGGCGCTGGTTCCCGGTTCCGTCGTAGAGATTACCTACACCAGCGATACCGGCGATATGTGGATCGTTATGAACGAAGCGGAAGCCGGCTGGATGAGAGTCGGTCAGGGCAATGCGGATGGCAGCGGCTCCGACAGTGCAGTATTCGACGGCAGCAAGTGCTATGTTACCTTTGAGCAGATCGCAGCGCTTTGCGGCGACGATGTTTCCAAGTGGGGCAGCACCATGCAGTGCGAGGCTTCCGGCGCTTGGGAAGTACAGAGCGTCAAGGTAGGCCAGAAAGCTCCCAGCTATGCGCTTTCGGGCGCAGTTGAGTTTGCAGGCTTTACGGCATCCGGCGACGGCTGGGCACAGGCAGGCGCAGCGATGACGCCTGAGATCCTCGAAGCATTAGTACCCGGCTCCGTAGTCGTGATTACCTACGCCAGCGATACCGGCGATATGTGGGTTGTTATGAACGAGGCGGAAGCTGGATGGATGAGAGTCGGTCAGGGCAATGTGGACGGCAGCGGCGCTGATTCAGCAGCATTCGACGGCACGACCTGCCAGGTAACATATGAGCAGATCGCAGCGCTTTGCGGCGACGACGTTTCCAAGTGGGGCAGCACCATGCAGTGCGAGGCTTCCGGCGCTTGGGAAGTATTCAGCGTAGCAGTCGGTACGGCAGCAGAATAAGAAATCAATTAAAAATAAAAAGAAGGAGGATTTACAGAGCATGAGCAATTTAAGGAAATTACTGGCACTCGGTCTGAGTGTGACAATGGTTGCAGGGCTTACGGCTTGCGGCGGTGGGGATTCCACCGCTCCGGCTCCTGCCGCGGAGGAGAGCGGCACGGACGCGGCGGCAGATACGTCGGGGGGGGACACGGCAGCGGATTCCGCTGATGCGGGTTCTTCCGATTCCGGATCTCTCTACAATGAGGGCGAGACTCGGACGATCAAGATCGGTACATGGTACGATCACTTCTATGACAGCACCCATACGGATATCCACGACGACCCGAGCGTAGCGGACGAGGAGCTTGCACAGGCACACTTTGATATCGTAAAAGAGGTAGAGGAAAAATATAATGTCAGAATCGAGTTTGTCAATCTGACATGGGACGGCACACAGGAGTCCATCAATACCTCTATCCTGGCGGGTACGCCCGACGTGGATATTTACGAAGTAGACTTAGGTTTCGGTATTCCGGCTGCTCTGAACGGTTTCGCGACCGACCTTGAGACGATCCTTCCCGGCGATGCTGACATTTTCAATGACCAGATGGTATTCTCCAAAGTGGACGTCGGTACGGACACAGGCACCTATCTGTTCCAGTCCAACTCTGCGGAGATGCTGCTTGCCAACACCTACATGCTCGCTTACAACAAGCAGATGTTAGAGGATGCGGGTCTCGAAGATCCCAACGCACTCTATGAGAGAGGCGAGTGGACCTGGGATAAGTGGCGTGAGTACATGATGACGCTGACACAGGACACGGACGGCGACGGCGTGACTGACGTATACGGCTACGGCTCCCGTTGGGACTTCCTTGTTTATAACCTGACGATGAGCAACGGCACCGGCATCGCGATGTCCGATACGGAGAATCTCTCCAGCCCTGAAGTGGCGGAAGTGCTTGACTTCATCTACAATATGTACAATGTAGACCATGTGGCTCGTCCTTGGGACAGCGAAGATTTCGACGGCAACCAGAATGCTTACATGGACGGCAAAGTTGCTTTCTGGATCACCGCGGCATGGATCTCCAATGCAAATGCCGATCAGGATCTGGGCTTCGACGTGGTATGGTGCCCTTGGCCGATCGGTCCTTCCGGCGACGAAGCAACCAATAAGTTCAAGAACGTATCTTCCGGTAACGCATGGATGATCCCTGTCGGCGTTGACAATCCGGAACTGGTATACAACGTATTCTACGATTGGCAGAACTGGTATCATGGCGATACCGATCTGCGTGACGGCGATCTGACCTGGTGGGAAGACTGCGCGATCACGGAAGAAAACTACGCAGTCATGGAGTACATGGGCGCAAGAGGCGCATTCGACCTGTGGAACGCTCTTGGTCTTGACTGGGATTGGTCACAGCTCTTAAACGGCGAGATGACCGCAGCACAGTTCTCCGAGACTTACAAGCAGAGCGTGCAGGATGCGCTGGACAGCTACTATCACTAAGCGCAAGGCAGAAATGATTTTTATGGAAGATCGGGAGGAGCTTGCTCTTCCCGATCTTTCGGATTTTCCCGTTCTCGGAGAATAATCGAAGGATAGCGATAAGATGAAAATTTTCAGCAGCGACAGCGGTTTCAGCCGATTCATGAATCTGTTATTTGAGATATTGTATGTGGGGATCCTGTGGATCGCCGGATGCCTGCCGATCATCACGGCAGGCGCGTCCACCACGGCGGCTTATTACGCGATGGCGAAATGCGTACGGCATAAGACGGGCTATATCGGCAGAGAATACTGGCATTCCTTCAAGGAAAATCTGCGGCAGATGCTTCTGCTTACGCTGCTGTTTGTAATCGTCTGCGGCGTGCTGGCAGTTGACTTGTACTATGTCTGGCATGTGCAGAGCAGCTTGAATAACGCCCTCTTTGTAATACTGACACTCGTGTCATTTATTGTGGCAGGGCTGACGATCTATGCCTGCCCGCTGCTGTCCCGCTTCCATAAAAAAAATACGGAACTGATCAAAACCGCCGCTTATCTGCTCTTTCGGTTTCTGCCGCTGACGCTCGCGATCCTGCTCGTGTTTGCATCCGCCTGTGTTGCGGTCTACCTGATGCCGTGGGCAATCTTTGTGCTGCCGGGCGTCTATCTGTTCGCGCTCTCTTTTCCGATGGAGTATGTGCTGAAAAAACTGATGCCTCCCGCCGAAGAAGACAGCGAGGAGGCTCAGAAGTGGTATTATCAATAATACCGTGTAAATGGCACAACCGAAGTTATGATGCTTATGAAGCCGATTTTTCTGCGGCATCATCACATCTGAAACTGCTCCCGCGCCGCCTCAAACAGATTGTGCAGATACGGATAGTTCCACTGGTCCGCACCCACATTAGGAACCACGCCATCGCCCCAGCCCATGCCCGGCGCGCCGCCGTAATCGGTAAAGCTTGCCGCGATATAGCGGACAGTATTCACCAGCACCGTGTTCGGTTCCTGCTCGCGCACGCCGATCACTTCCGCCATATTAGATTCACCAAATTGAAAGAAATCCACGTATTCTATCACTTCTTCGCCCGTATCATACTCAAAATAGTAGCCGTACAGATCGCTGCCGCTTTCCAGACGCCACTTTTCAAATCTGAGATTCGATACCTTTCCTGCACAGAGTTCCTCGCTGCACCGCAAAGCCTCCGCCTGAAACGCTTCCCAGTCCTCCTCCGCACGGAAAGGATTCTCTCCCACGGGATTCGTCACCGGAAGACTGTGGATTTGATTTTCCTGCTCATAGGGCACATAGCGCAGATCGCCGTTCAGAAAATAATAGGCAAATCCATTCGGCTGTTCCATTTGAAAACTCCCCTCGGAGAGCAGACCGCCTCTGGAAAACAAATCTTTCGGAATATAGCAGACCTCCGGCATGCACACCGTCTCGCCCACAGGCAGATAATCAGGATCTTCCGACGCACCTCTGTTCCGCACAATACTCGTCCACTTATATCCGGTTCCGTAAAAACGCTCACTGATCCGCCAGAGACTGTCACCCTCCTGCACCACATATTCCGCCATCTCATCGCCTGTAAGCTTGATATAGTCCTCCGCATCAGCCCATTCCAGCAGCTCCCGCACCAGCGCAAACGCATCGTACCTTTCCCGCTTACTCTTTTCTTCCTGTTCTTCCTCCGTTAAGCCGTTTGCCATCGCGCGCCTGCTGTTTTCCACCTCTTTTTCCGTCTTGCGCTCAAACTGCTCTGTCTGAGAATTCCAAAGCAGATACGACGGTGGCGAATAATCTTCCTCGACCGCTGCTGCGCCGCTGTTATGTACCGGCGCACCGACCCGCATATCCGCGTAACCGTCACCGTTTAAGTCCGGATAAGTGATCGTATCCGGCAGTTCAATGCTTAAGGACAGCGTGCGCTCCTGTAGCACCTCCCCGCTCTCCAAATCCGTCACTGTCATGTCGTAAGATTCGTCCATACAATGACCATTCCAAAGATAGTAGCGGAGTTCTTTCTCATCATCCTCTGCAAGAGAAAAGTGCAGAGAGAGCGTCCTGCCGTCCTCCGTAAGCGGCAGCTCGTAATCCGCTTCCATAAGCAAGCCAAAATACCGCATGATCCCCTCGTCCCCGGCGGATTCCCAATTCTCGTCAATTCCCCGCACCTCCAAAAAGCTGCGCTTCGGGTCCTCCATCTCAGTCAGCCGCTCCTCATGGTCAATCCAGTACAGAGCTTCCTCATCCAATCCCCAGCCGCTCCACAGATCGCCGTAGTGCCAGAAAACATCCTCAAACACATATTCCAGCGTCTCGTCATCTTCCGACGGCATATTCAACAGGGTAAGCCCATATGCCGTCCGGTCTTTCATATAGAGATTGACCTTTGAGGTTCGATGATCCAGCCTATAATACGTATAGCCGTCCTCTTCCCCCACTGTTTCCTGCAAATAGTAAAACAACTTTCCGTCATCCGCGCTCCATGCCGCAAAAGGATGCCCATCCGTATCAAATCTGCTTTTCAGATCGTTGTACAGATCGAGAGCGTGGTCATTCTCCGTCATCGGAAACGTATAGTACAGAAAATGCAGCGAACTTTCATCCATCTCCTGCTCTGCCGCCACATGTAACGCCGTTTCCATTTCCGCAAGCGAATCATAAAAATGCCATGTCACATCCGCCTCTCCCGCAAATTGAAACGCCGGCGGCTCATCCCAATCAGTCTCCAGCTTTTCTCCCACATAATCCCTGATCGCGATTTCCGCAGCCGCATAAGGGCTGGCGGGCGTATGTTCATACAGATAGCCGCCAAGTTCCTGCACTTCGCAGATATCCTGTTCGTCCTGCCATTCCGCTTTTTTAGCCGAAGCGCCGCAAGCCACAAGCAACAGAACGAGAACAGCTATGCTGATGGTTCGGTTTCGCTTTTTTTCGCTATCCTGATATAAGTGTTTTGCCATAGTATCCTTTTCCGTGTCCGATTGCAACGTCTTTCCATTGTCCGGTTTCTCGACTTCTTATCCTGTATATGCATCATCCACGCTGTTCTTAAAGTTCTGTTTTTCCAGCCACTCGCGCTCTTCGTCAGTCTCCGGAATATCAATCCGCTCGATCTTGAATATCACGGGCCGGGTGCCGTCATTGCAGCAGGCAATCATCATACGCTCGTCATTCGTCCACTTGTGCATAATGGAACCGCCCTGCAACGCCGTGTAAACATACCGGCTGATGGCATCCCACGCTTCGCCGCAGAATCTGCCGTTCATCAGGTGGTAGAAATCATCCTGCCCGGCTGTCCTCTTGAGATGGAACGTATCTCCCGGCTGAAAGCACGGACAGGCACCAGACTTCGGATCCGCCAGATATTTTTCCTGTAACTCCGGGAAGACCTTTGTCTCCAGAACTGTGATTTTACATTCGTGCTGCATGGTCAGCCTCCTTTCATTCAACCCAGCTTAAGCTCCACTTGAATACTGCCGTCCAACCCTTCCAGCGCCTTTTGAAAATCCCGTCCGTCCGCTTTCTCCCCTACGATGCTGCCATAGTGCGTCGGAATCACCGCCTTGGGCTTTTGCTTCGCGATATAATCCGCCGCCTGCTTTTTGTCCATCGTATAAAAGCCGCCGATGGGAATCATCGCCACGTCGCACTGCACGCTCTCCATCTCCTCATTTACATCCGTATCGCCGGATACATAATAGCGAACGCCGTCCATTGTCACGACATATCCCTGCCACTTCCTGCCTTTCGTGTGAAAGGGTTTCATTCTGTTATAAGCGGGAACCGTTTCTATCGTAAGATCTGCCTGCTCATGCGTCTCTCCCGGCTGATAAAAGAAACACCGCTCAGATGATATGCCGGACTCGGCAAGCGCTTTCTTTTCCATAGATTTGGGCGCGATCAGGAGCGTATCTTCTTTTTTGATCTTCACAATGGAGGGCGGGTCGAAATGATCGTAATGCTCGTGGGTGATAAAAATGATATCCGCATCTTTCGCGGCGGTCTCAATCTGAAACGGGTCGAAATAGAGGATTTTCGAGCCCTCTATCCGAATACTGCTCTGGGTGTTTACGGTGATGTGGTTTAGGTTCATGGGGTTCTCCTTTCTGATGGTTTACTATCATTCAAAATTGATGGCTTTCTTGCCGATAAACGTTTACTTACTTATACACTCCCACCTGTGGCAATCCAGATGTATTTAAGGACTCCATCGTCCGCATCTGTCTTACTGCCAAATCGCGCAAGGCAATCAGTCTTTCCGACTGCTCTTTGCCCTGTTCAATTAATATGGCATTATGTTTATTTTTCTTTCGCTTTGCTTCTTCTAATAAAGTTTTTATTTTAGAAGGATATAAAGCATTATAAAATATTTCTGCCTTATCATCGGTTAACAGAATTCTAAAATAAAGTACGCCTCTATCTGCATAATAGTTCTCTAACACACTTAATTTCACTGGAAATTGTATTCTATTTCTATTAATCTCTTTTTTGTTCTCGTCATAATGTCCTTTAATCTGTACAGGTATCTTATCATCAAACGTTTTATTGCTAAACTTTTTTTCTTTATAAGAATAAACATATCCATCCCAAGATAATTCTTTATCCATAGCCTGAAATGAATCATCTAAATAATCACTACCTACAATTAGTCCTTGCAATACATAAAGGGCTCTCTTTTCTATTTTAGTAGAATCCACATTACTCATATAACTCCTCCTAATATAATCCCTGCTTCATAGTACACTTCTACTCTTTCCCTAAATCTTCGCATAACGGCAACAATGCATTCAATCTTTCTACTATCCTCTGCTGTTCCTCGATTGGCGGAAGTGGAATAACACAATTAAATAACATATCTTGTGTAATTTGATTTATTGTTTCTGTAGATGAATTTATATGCATTTGTTTCTTAAACATATTTGAAGCAAAAAAATAATATAGAAATTGATTACATCTGCCTCTTATTATTGACATAAATGCTCCAAAGGACATATTGGTTTTATCTATCACCGCCACTTTCCCGACCAGCGACTTGCTCCCATTTCTTACGCACATCAGTATGTCTCCTATATCACACATTTTGTTTTTGGGTATTTTCATATTTACTTTTACAATATCATTATAGTCCATTTTTCCGTTTTGAATATTGGATGAACGAAGTACAATTACTCCATCTTCTGTTTTATCACTAGGCTGATATGTCAATCCAATATTGGAAAAAGCAATATCACTCAATTTAACCCATTTCCAACTATTCGGAATAATTGGGCTGTCAATAATGTCTAATATTTCATCTATTTCATATTCTTTTTTAGCTTTCCAATCACTTCCCCTTAACTCCTTTTCCTTAATTTCCTGCAATAATTCATCCACACTACTATCACTCTCTAACTGCTCTGTCAATTTTCCTTGCATAGCAGCTTGAAACAGTGCATCTTTCATATTCGTTGGAAAATTTTTTTTGAGCGCTTCCAATTCTTTTTCAATCTTCTCATATTCATCAATCTTCGGCATTATCTCATTGATTCTATCAACGATTCTCTGCTGTTCTTCAATTGGAGGAATAGGAACTAACGCGCGATAAAACTTGTCATCATTAATTGCAGGATATGCCACACCTTTAGCATTTTCTGTAGAATTTGCATATCTATCAAATTCTGGTGACAACATATAAAATAATAAAAATTTATTCAGTATCCCTTTACAACAAGTCATAACTGCAAAACCTGTACTCGCAATCGGCTCTTCATTAAAATTTCTATCAATGATACACATATTATGCAAATATGGTCTAACTGTCGCATATAAAACATCTCCATAATTTACAATTTTTCTTGCTCTTGAAGGCGCTTTATCAACTTCAATAATATTCTCTTCATTGTTTAATTTCTGATGAATATTATCTATTGATCCTATATCTATATACGAAAAGCGCTTATCAGGCACTTTTTGTCCACCACTATATACTATATTTTTTAGCCTCTCCCATTTCCAATTATCAGGAATTTCAAACGGTATATCTTCATCCCGAATCTCTGGTAATTGCTTTTCCTTTTTAATCTTCTTACCCGCAACAAGTTTTTCCTTTTCTTCTTGGATATTTTTCAGCATTTCATCCACATTACTGTCAGTATCAAGCCGTTCCGTCAACTTTCCCTGTAATGCAGCCTGCGATGACAGGATATTTTGTATTTGGATCAGTGAAATTTTCCAGCTCTGCTTTTCCGATCTCATCATCCCCTGTGATTTTCATAATGTATTTGCTGTTTTCCTGAACTAAATCTGCATTAAGGTTTTTCAGTTTTAAAACCATTGCATCCGCATGGTCAATATTCTCACAGAAAACAATAGTTTTCGCATATCTACAATTATTTTCTTTCATATAATCCGTAATTCTTCTTGCAACAATCTCCTGCCTTTCTTCCACAACGATTGTCCTGTCAAAATCTTTTTGTGTATAAACCCTGTCTTCTAGGAGATTGCCCTCTACATCCAGTTTTCCTACTGGCGGTCTGTATCCTTCTTTGTCAATATTAAGTTCCACAGAAATAACCCTGTATGGAGCAAGGAAACCATCCTCAATGCCTTGTTTTAATGAATAAGTATACAACGGCTTATCATCTGTTTCCGCACAGAAATAATTGATATTTGATACATCTTCTGTTTCTTTTGGTGTAGCAGTCAATCCAAGCTGCGTCGCAGAACTGAAATATTCCAATATTTCATGCCAGTTGGAATCCAGTGCCGCAGACCCTCTATGACATTCATCTACAATGATTAAGTCAAAGAAATCAGGGGGAAGTTCTTTGTAGTAATTTTTGTCTTTATTCTTTAGCTGTTGATATAATGCTATAAATATCCCATAGGCAGCGTCCATTTTTATGCTGGAATTTTTCATTCTTACCATAATGCGTCTATCGACAAACGGTTTAAAATCCTTTGACAGAGTTTGTTTTGCCAAGTCGTCTCTATCAACTAAATACAGAATTTTCTTTTTAGTTTTACTTTTCCACAATCTCCATACAATCTGAAAGGCTGTAAAAGTCTTGCCCGTTCCCGTTGCCATAACAAGAAGCATCCTGCTTTTCCCCTGTGCGATGGCATCAATCACCCTGTTTATGGCAATTCTTTGATAATATCGTGGTTTTTTAGGATTCAATTTTGATGTGTCAGTATAATAAGGCTGATTAATCAGTCTGACTTCATCTTCCGATAACCCTTTTTCTTTGACATATCTGCTCCACAACTCCTCGGGATATGGAAAATCCTGCATTTTCAGTTTGTCGTTATTTTTATGCAGAATCATATCCTCTTCAATTAAATCAACTCCGTTTGTCGTATATGCAAATGGAATATCCAGAATCTCAGCATACGCAAGAACCTGCTGATACCCTTCCATCGCACTATGGTCTATCCCTTTTGCCTCTACTAAAGCTAACGGAATGTTGTCTTTAAATAGCAGAAGATAATCTGCTTTTTTCTTATCTCCCCTTGACACCTTATCACCATCAATATTGACTCTGCCATCCGTAAAGTAATATTCCATGATGATATTATCGGAATTTTCTTTTTCCCATCTTTCCTGCAGAATCGGAGTAATATATTTCTTTTTCGTATTCTCTTCATTTTTCTGCTGTTCTGCGATTTCTTCGGGTGTCAACTGCATAATCTGTCTCCTTCAATTTTTCTATTGTTTTTTATTTCGCGCACTCTTTTCAAAACTTTAATCTTTTCATATTTTTCTGTTTTTCATATATTTAGAAGGTCACTTACATTTGTATTGTATAAATATCGTCATATCTTCTCTGGCAAATTTGTTTTGAAGCTCATTATCCTGTTCAGGCGTTACTTCATTTAACAGCTTTATAGCATCATAAGCCCCTTTTAGCACAATATTATATCTTTCCGCTACCAATTCATTATATAACTCTATCAATGACAATTCATCCAGCCGTTTTAACGGTCCAATTATAACAGTACGCGCAACTTGTTGAATCATAGAAAATATAACATTGCCAGAACGAACATCTTTAATAAACTCCTCTATGATTTTTCTATCGACACAATAAAAATTAGTCATGTAATATTGCTGTCTATTATAATCCTCAACATCTTTTTCCAAATCCTTTGCATCTGACATTCTTTGAAATAACTCATTACATCTTTCAAAAAAATTCATTTATTCTTTCCTTTCTATATCGCATTTTAGCAGCATCATCCCCAAAAATGAAAATCGTGTTTTAATGAGCTTTTGACTGACTTCAATTTAATAAACGAATCATGTTCTTTACATAATCTCTATATATTGATAAACCCGATTCCTACATAACAATTTCATACTTTGCTTTCAAATGATTCAACATATTATATTTGATCAATCCTTCCATCTGCATTCTTCCGACCACGATTCCAGGCGCAATTCCCTGTTCTCTGGCAAAACAAATTACACTTTTTTCAGAATAATCTCCTTTTCTTCTAAAGGACTCAAAATCATCTGCTGCAATCAGAGTTTCTTCCGACCATGCGTCCGCCGCTTTTTCATCTTCCTCCGTGGTTCCATTCGGCTGACCCACATGACCAAGAACAATATGCGCAAGTTCATGAAACAAACTGAACCAAAATTTATCTGCATCTTTTCCCCTAGCAGTCAAGCCAACTACAATTTTATTTCCATCCGGGAATGAAGCTCCTTGCAAGAATGATCCTTTCAAATGAGGAAGAAACACTAATGCAATTCCACAATCAGCGAGACTCTTTTTTATCTGCGGACAAAATTCCTGCGGCTTTAGCAAAGTCATCTTGCGAAGTTCAGGCATAGCCGCTATTAACTCTTTAATGCTAATCAGTGACGTTTGAATGTCACGAGCCTTAATCTTTGCTTCCTGAGCCCATGCCATCAAAGCAAGATCGCTCTTTTCTGTTATAGCCAGTCGTCTACAAGCTATTCTGGTAATCTGTACGTTAGCAAGAATCGAAAGTTCGACAACCTCAAAGTATTTTCTCAGGTATATCACCTTTTCTTTCGTATCCTTAGTTTCCGGAACCCATCCAAACTTTGCCATTTCACTATAAGGAATTTGTTTGGCCAGTTCAACATCGGTATCCATTGCATTTTCTGCTTCTGCCTTAATGATCTTCTCTCTGTAAATTGCTTCAAGATTATTCCAGAATCCGGCCGGGACTCCAAGAACCATCTCTAACCTGACAGCCATTTCGGGAGTGAGCTGCACATCTCCATTAATCAGTCTGCTGATATGCTTTTCAGACATATCCATCCTAGCCGCAAACTCTTTCTGACTCATATCCCTGTCATTCAACTGCTCTTTTATTGTCACACCGGGCGGCGTTGCAATGTAACTGCGACTTCTCACCATAATGCTACCTCCTTGCCCTGTCATCTTGATTTTTAATGATAATCGACAATTTCTAAAATATTTGCTATTTGAATTTCATTGCCATTCTTTTCAAATACCAATCTGTACGGATGAACCAAATCCATTGCGTATTGTCCTTTCCTGTTCTGCGATAATGAATGACATCGTCCAATGTGATACCGTATCATCATTTCCACAGTATCGGTCGCTGTAATTTCATCTATACGCTGGTGTATCTTTTCAGCCATTTCTTTGCCGTAAGTTTTTTCCGCAGTTTTGGCATCCGTACAGATTTTTTCAATCTTCTTATTTTTGTACGTGATATCCAATCCGTCACCCCTTTTGCGGGTTTACCTTTCAGGTAAATTTATAATAGCACAAATAGAATAACTTTTCAACCGATCCTTTTAGATATTGCTCAATAAACACACCGCCTCCACATGCCCCGTATGCCCAAACTGATCCACCGCCCGCACTCTCCTGATCTCATACCCGCCCCCGCACAGCACTTTCAAATCCCGCGCCAGCGTCGCCGGATCGCAGCTCACATACACGATCCGCTCGGGCTGCATCGCGAGCATGGTATTCAAACACTTTTCATCGCAGCCTTTCCGGGGCGGATCGACCACAATCACCTCCGGATGCCGCATCCGTTCATTCTCCGATATTTTTCCGCCCGCGTCCTGTTCAACGCTCTCTTTGCTACTTCCTTCTCCGGTTTCCGAACCGGCAAGTTTACCGTTCCCGTGATAAAACGCCGGCAGCACTTCCTCCGCCTTTCCCACGAAAAATTCCGCATTGGTGATACAGTTCCTGCGGGCGTTCTCCCTTGCGTCCTCAATGGCTTGCGGCACGATCTCCACGCCGCAGACTTTCTTCGCCCGTTTTGCCATAAAAAGAGAGATCGTGCCGATGCCGCAGTACAGATCCCACACGGTCTCCTCCCCCGTCAGTCCCGCATATTCGAGCGCAAGACCGTACAGCTTTTCCGTCTGACGGGGATTTACCTGATAAAAGGACAGGGGCGATATCGAGAAAGTGATGCTTTCGCAATTCTCCCTGCGGGCGTCGTCATCAAAATCCTGCAGTTCTAACACTCTGAGGCTGTCCCTGATCTGCCCGCTGCCCCAGAGCACCCGAATCTCCTTTCCCATAATTACATTTGTATTTTCCGTATTGATACTCACGGCAATGCTGGCAATCCTTTTGCACAGCGCCTTCTCTTTTCGCGGCTTCGCAATCTGCTCTCCTCGGTCTGCCGCCGTTCCGCCAAAATTCTCCTCCTCCAGCCGCAGCCCGGTCAGCTTTTCCACCAACCGCTCTTCCGCCGGCAGGCGCTTCCCGTTGATGACCAGACACACCATGATCTCCCCTGTCGCAAAGCCCGTGCGGATCAATACATGGCGCACCAAGCCCTCCCCCGTCGTCTCGCGGTAAGCGCTCACGTCGTTCTCTTTCATATAAGCGAGAACCGCTTCCAGGATCGCCTGATTTTCAGGCGGCCCCAGCGGGCAATCCGTATTGGCGATGATCGTATGCGTCCTGCCCGCATAAAAACCAGCCACTAATTTGCCGTCTCTGTCATAGCCCACGGGATACTGCGCCTTATTGCGGTAATGCCACGGTTCCTCCATGCCGACGATCGGCTCCATGACCGCATCGATCTGCTCCGGCGAAAAACCGCCGATCCGCTGCAAGTGGCTGCGCACCTTATTCTCTTTATAGGCAAGCTGCTTTTCGTACTGCATCGCCTGAATCTGGCAGCCGCCGCATTGTCTGTGAAAAGGACATTTCGGCTCCACACGAAAAGGAGAAGGCGTCACCACCTTCTCTACTTTTGCATATCCGTAATTTTTTTTGCATTTGGTAATACGCGCCTCGACAACATCTCCGATCACGGCGTCTTTGATAAACAGGGTATAGCCGTCCGCCCTGCCGATCCCTTCGCCGTTGATCCCCATGTCTTCTATGGTAACTGCCACAATATCATTTTTTTGATATTCCATACTACTTTAACTCCTTAGCAACATATAATTGCCCTTGCAAACTTTCCGGCATATCCGGTTCTTCTATAAGTATGTAATATTCATCTAAAAGTTCTGCTACATTACTTTCATAATGAAAATATTTTCTATTATTGGCATCCCATTTCAAAAAACTCTTTCTATTGATATATAAATATTTATAGGTCTGATTCTGAATAGCTTCTGCCGTTGTATCCCAATATTCTTCCATATATCTCGGTATAGAGAAAACATCCATTCCGGGCGTCACTGTACTTCGAGCCAACTGCATATATTGATCCGAATAATACATGATAGTTTCCCCACCAAATTTATCAGATAGATATTTTGACACCTCCTTATCTGTTTGATATTTTTCAAAAACTGTAGGAACCTGCGATCGGACACTATATAAACAGGTCGCTGTGCACAAAATCAACGCGATATTACCAACCGCAATTACATTCTGCTTTTTCGATTCGATTATATAAGTGGAAAAGAAATATTCTACAGCCATAACTGCAAACGGCAAAAATGCAACCATACCCACTTCATAATTTCCTGCATTTCCACCGATTTTCCATCCACCCGCTACCTGTGCACACCCAAAAAGAACCGAAATTATTAACCATTTGACAGCCAATCCCGATAATGTCATTTTTTTACAAAGCCAGAATACAACAAAAACAATCAACAATGCAAAAAATAATTTATGACCCAAAAATACAGCTCCCATTTGTCCAATGATATCTTTTATGCCCCAATACGGCATATCTTTTAAGTTCTGTATCGTTTGTATCTGTATATTTGGAATTGAAAAAATAATAAACAAATCTACTATGCCTGCCGACACTAAACTCCCCAAAATCTTTATCTTTTCACTTACTATAAATTTTTTTGTAAATAATAAGTATAAACCCAAAGCCGCATCTATATATAAAGCTTGCTGTTTTGTAATATCCATCACAAGGGCTAATACAAATAACAGTAATAAATACTTACTATTTATTTTTTTCTTATCCTTTTCAAATTTTTCAATAAAGCAGGATATGACTATGCCGATAAGCAAGACTGCCGAATCTGCCTTAAACTCATTCATGTATACTTTATAGCGGTCAAATCCCATAAACAGCAAACCCGATGTGACCATTAATGAAATCCATCTATTACCAGAAAAAATCTCACCTAACTTAATTAACGCATAAAAAAATATCGTTCCTATCAGAGAAGCAATAGCCAGTAAAATAAAATCTCTCCAAGGATATAGCGTCTTCCACCCCCCCCCCTATAAAAATGGTCAAAAAAGCCACTCCCGGAAAATATGGAGATGATGCCTCAGTAGTAGAATAATAAAACCCTTGTCCATTCAGAAACCTATCGGCAGTTGCTATATGCTGATATAAATCCCACCTACCACCTTTTATAAATCCCGCAGTTACATTAGTTGCATAATATGCAATAAGAGTCATTAAAACAGACAATTTATAATGCCTGTCTAATGATTCGGTTGCTTTACCCCATAATTTATTCCATTTCTCAGCCATCTCCATTTTTCTCCTTTCTCGATTTCAAAAAATTACAACCACAATCTTCTCTAAAGCTACTCCACGATCGTCCCGCGCAGATTGGACTCGAACAGTCTGTTATATCCAAGCCATCCCTGCCCGGTCGTATTCTCCAGAATCTCCGTAAACGTCTCCATCTTCGCATCCACGTTATCCGCAAAATTCAAGGCGACCGCCTCCACGATCGCGGGCTTCTTCGGCGAGCCGAACTCAAATTCCCCGTGATGGGAGAGAATACAGTGTTTGAGTTCACCTGCAAGCAGTTCCGGAAAGTCCTTGATCTCTCTGACTTTCTCCGCAATCATCTCGCTGCCGATCACGATGTGCCCGAGAAACTGTCCGTCGTCCGTGTAATCGTTCACCGGGAAAAGGGACAGTTCTTTCACTTTTCCGATATCGTGGCAGATCGCCGCCGTCATGAGAAGATCCCGATTCAGGATCGGGTACTGCGTACAGAAATAATCGCAGAGTTTTGCGACTGCCAGGGTATGCTGCAATAGACCGCCCACAAATCCGTGGTGTACCGTCTTCGCCGCGGAGGACTGCTGAAATGCCTTGAGAAAGGCGGCGTCCTTTTTGAAAAACAATTCCAGCAGTTCATGCAGACAGGTATTTTGAACGCTGTCGATAAAACCGAAAAGCTCTTCCGTCATCTTTTGCATATCAAATCTGCTGACGGGAAGATACTCCGCCGGATCGTATTCACCCTCCCTGCATTTGCGGACACGCTTCACATTGACCTGTAACGCTCCCTGAAAGCTCGTCACATCGCCGTAGACCTCTATGTAGTCCAGACTGTCGAAATCCTCAATGCCCGCGCTGTTCGGATCCCAGATCTTTGCGTCGATCGTGCCGGTCTTATCCTGCAGGATCACATTGTCATAGGGCTTTCCGTTTTTCGTCACCGCCGACTGTTTATGTTTGCACAGATAGATATCCGACATCCTGTCGCTTTCCTTGTAGTCCCTGATATATTTCATTCTTTTGGTCCATCCTTTCCTGTGTTAATCCGTCTGCCAGCTTCCCAGCGTCACTTCCGCGCGCATCTCATGCCCCTGCCGGATCAGGGTCACTTCCAGCACATCCTCGGGTTTTGCATTGTATAATACGTTTAACAGTTCATTGTATGTCGTAATTTCGGTGTCTCCCAGCCGGACTACGATATCGCCGCTTTGGATACCAGCCTCCATAGCGGGGGAATCGATCTCGATCTCTCTGATATAAGCGCCTGCCGGCGTATCGATCTGCGCATCCTCTATGGCTTCTTTCGGCACATCCGCGCCGTGTACGCCAAGATAGGCTCTCTCTCTGTCGTTGGACATCTGCTCGATCATCCGTTTCAACTCAGTGATGCCGTACGCCGTGAGAAGATTTCCCATATCGTTGCTGGTATTCATATTATCAATAATGCCGATCACATAGCCTTGCAGATTGATCAGGACGCCAGTTGCATTTCTGCTGCCGTAGATATCCGTCGTGATCCTCTTGTACGCAGCGTCCGGCATATCCATGACAGTTCCCGTGGAAGTCACCACGCCATAACTGATGGAACCGGCTGTTCCCAGAGGGCTGCCCAGCGCTGCCACCGGCATTCCTAAAAGTTTCGAGGTATTCGAGCTGCCCAGCTGCGCAATGCTGATTGCCTCCATCGTCTCCTTTGCGATTGAAGAGAGGGGTACGGAGAGAATCGCCAGCCCCGTATTTTCATCTTTCTGCACGATCTGCGCTTCCACCTGATTCTGATCGCAGAACGTCACTTCAATGCTGTCCGCCCCGCTCAGGCTGTCCGAGCTGACTAAGATCAGCAGCGCCCTTTCATTGTTCGCCACGATAACGCCGGAAGCCGACGCAACATTTTCATAGATATTGTTAAACCAGTCCACATCGGAAGTAACGCCTGCCACCGTGACCACCGCGCGGTTCGCATCCTGCGTCAGTCTGCGCAGCTCGTCATAGACGCCCTGATACTCTTCCAGTCCGAATTCCACCTGGGACAGCAGTTCCTCGATCTGCTCGTCCACCACCATCTCCAGATCGACAGGCTCGGGAACTTCTTCCTCGTCCGCCTCCGTTACCAGCATATCCTCCGGCTTCATTTCCTCCGTCACCGTCTCCTCGGGAAAAACCACCTCTTTCGGCTCTTCCTCCGGATAAAGGCGGTTGCTGATCACAGGCTCAAGGATCAGAAAGGTCACACATGCCACCAGCCCAAAGACCACCGCCATCACGGCAGTGATCACTGTTCTGCGCAGAAGTTTCTTTTTATTGACCGGCTTCTGCTTGATCTTTTCCCGCATGAACTCCGCCTGCACGGAGGGGGTGTACTGCGCCTGTTCTTTGGCGGGTTCCCCGCCCGCGGGGGTCTGCTCTTTTTCCTGTTCTGACATAGTATCTCCTGCTCCTGAAAACAGTCCTCTTCTCTGCCGTTTTCGTGATTTGTGATTGAGTAAACGGCAGACACTGCCTGAATGTGCGAACGCACGGTTCTTTTGATTACTCGATTGGATTAAGTATACTTCCTGCCTCGATCTTTGTCAATAACTTCCGGTTAATCCTCCTCTATGGGATCAGTTATAAATCACTAGCCAAGATCTGTGATTTATGCTATAGTGGTAGCAGACAGCATGCTTTTCGGGAGGTGTATACTATCAAAAGATGCAGAAATGAGTGGAAATACTGCTGCACTGTCAATGACGCCAAAATCATCAGTAACCGCCTGACAGCTTTGCTGGATAAGGATTCTTACGGGAATGACGGAAAATACGAAGTCCACAGTCTGTATTTCGATGACCATAAGGACAGCGCCACACGGGAAAATGATGCAGGCGTATCAAAACGCTTTAAATATCGGATCCGATATTATAATGAGCAATATCAGATGATGCGGCTGGAATGTAAAGAAAAAACAGGAGGTCTCTGCTATAAAGAAAGCTGCCTGATTACGCCGGAAGATTACCGGAAAATATTGGAAGGCGCTGTAGAGGAGTTGTTCTGGCAGACCGAAGATCCGCTTTTACAGAAATTTTGCATCCGGTGTATGACAAGAAAGTTAGAACCGAAAGCGATTATCGATTACGAGCGTACTGCTTATGTAGAGGAAAGTACGAATATACGCATCACATTGGATAATAATATTTCTGTTTCTAATGATTTTTCAAATTTTATGGATGGCGATTATATGCGCTATCCGATTCAGGAAAAAGAACAATCCGTATTGGAAGTGAAATTTGACGACATACTGCCAGGTTATATCAGGCATATGGTGACAAATCGACATTTGATTCAAACTGCATTTTCAAAATATTGTCTGGGGAGGAAAAAACTGCAGAGCATGGGGAGATAAAACAAAGACTGCTTTGCCGTGAAAGAAAAAAACCTATGGAAAATACGATAAAAAGCATTATGGATTCTTATTACAATTCCGCACTATACACCTCTGTTATTGTATCAGTATTGCTTGTTGCACTGTTGCTCGGCGTTTATGAATTTATTGTTTACCGTTTGGTTTCGCATCGGGCGTTTTATAATCGTTCTTTTAACATCTGCATTACGATCCTGCCGCTTTTTATCGCAACCATTGTTTTGTGTCTGCAGTCAAATATTGTAATCACGTTGGGCACGATAGGCGCGTTGGCAATTCTTCGTTTCCGAACGACGGTAAAAGATCCGGTTGATATGCTATATCTTCTATGGTCGGTACACATCGGCATCACCTGTGGCTGCCAATTATATGAAGTTGCCATTTTGACTGCCCTTGCCGCAACTATATTGCTGATTGTGCTGGAACATATTTCCATTGGCAGAAAACCGTTTGTTCTGGTATTGCATTGTGCTCCGGAAAATGAGGGTACGCTTTTGGAAACAATTGGCGAGTATACCAGAAAATACCGTATCAAGAGCAGAAATTTTACCGCCAGGGGTATGGATCTTGTCATGGAGTTATCCGTAAAGGATCCCCAAAAACTATCCGAGAGTATCCGCGAAACAAATGCCGCAGAGAAATTTTCTATCATAGAATATGACAGTGATGATGTGCTATAGAGGGAAATGTTTGAATGAAAAAGTTTATAGAGACCGCCGTCTTTCTTGTATCAATCATAGCAGGAATTTATTTGATATGTTTCTTAGGGAAACCGGCGCATTATTCGGAATATATCATTGATGAAGAAACATTTGAAGATATTGTCGCAGAGCGGGGACAAGCGCTTTCTTTATTGGATGCCTTGAATTTTGATGAAGAAACGCTTTTTTTTGATGTTTCCGATAACACTTTTTATTATTCACTCATAGAAGGAAATGCTAAAGCATATGACCCGATCGTGAAAGTAAAGAGCAAAAATAAAGATTTGAAAATAGCTTTTCTGGAAGATCGTATCACGTCGGAAAAGATCAAAAAGAATGATACGATAACCGTTCTTACCTATACCGGAACGGAATATTGCTGTTATTCTTTAAAGTGTACCATACTGCCGCTCATGAATATAGAATGCCGGGAAGAAATCATGGATGATTCGCTTCCTATGAACATATCTCTTTTTGATAATCGGCAAGGCGCAGCACAGCGGGTTATCATGTCTGCGGGAAATATTCACGTCCGGGGCGGTTCGTCGAGGGCATATCCAAAGAAAGGATACCGTTTTTCCCTGACACAGGAATCCATCGGCGGCAATACGCGCACCAATCAAGTCTCGCTTTTGGGAATGCGTCAGGATGACGACTGGCTGTTGTATGCTGCCTATAGCGATCAGGAAAAGATCAGAAATGTATTTTCAACCAACTTATGGAAATATACATGCGCGACAGATAATGCACAGGGAATCGACACCGGAACGGAATACAGATATCTGGAACTGTTCATGAACGGGGAATACTGGGGACTATATGCGTTAGGATATCCGATCGATGAAAAACAGTTGGGTATAGACAAAGGGAATGAGGAAGAAGCTCTCTATAAGATCGTAGATTGGACAAACGGAGATCGTCTGGAGTACGCCGAAGAAGGGTATCTTATAGGGTATGAAGACAAAGGCACAGATGAGGGGAATGGAAACTGGCTTCCCTTACAAAATTATTTCGATGCGTTATCCAGCCACAGGGATGACAACGAAAAGTTGTATGCCGGTATTGATATAGATAATGTGATTGATATCTATTTGTTTTATACCCTCATACAAGGCGTGGACAATATAGAAAAGGAAAATGTGAAGAATAATTACTTTTCGCTGCATAGCAGGCAGGGAAAAGTGGTTGCCATGTATTCTCCCTGGGATATGGATGCCGCTTGGGGAAATATGTGGGTACCGTTTATGCAGCAGCCGTATAATATGTCGGAAACATACAACCTTGTGATGGAAAGCGGCGTTGTGAATCAGTTGATCGTAAACGGCGATGATTCCATATGGGGAAAAATATTTGACAAATATCGGTATTTAAGAGAAAACGGCTGGTCAAATGAGAATATCAATTCCTTATTGGATGAATACGAGGAAGATATTTTTGCATCCGGCGCTTATCAGCGGGATATGGAACGCTGGCCGGAGGGGCTTTATGGGGATGCGGCAAATGGAATGGATATCTTTCGCGCATTTGTCACGAGGCGAATCCGGGAGACGGACGAATATTTTAAGCGATTGCATGCGGTATGCGGGGAAAGCATTTTTATAAGGCGGAGCGCACAGTATGCAAGTTTTGACGGCGGAAGTTTTCTGATAGAAATCAATAACAAAGAACTGTTGACGGATTCGGATTATATTGATTTATTTGAATATATGGGAATCGATCTTTCTGCGATCACAGACGAGGTTCGTTTTATCATTGCAAAGCCCGCCGCGGGAAAGTATGAATATCTTTCTGAGTTGAGCGGGTCGGAAGAAAATCTTTCTTTTTCGACAGTAAGGGAAGGTTTATACCAGATCAGTCTGGATGGAACGCCCTGTTATACAAGCACTGTATTTTCCATGCCTATGATTGAAATGGTGTCTGTAAAGGATGGCATGACGGATACCTTTGATTTCGTACAGGAAAATGATATGCGGACACAGGCGACTCCTTTCGAAAGTTTATCCATGTATCTGGAGGGCTTATCCGTTACGAAATATAAAGCCGTGATAGAGATCAATAATCCGAATATCCGGCAGGATCCCGCTTACATCCGGCTTTTTGAGAACCTTGGTATAACCGGCGGGATGATTCATGAAACAACAGACTTTATTGTGTGGGATGGTGCGTCAAAAGAAGCGGCCGCCTTAGAGAACTTTCATACTTCCGGCAGCACCTGTGATACATCATTTGGCACATTGAATGTATATGCAAACGAGCAGGGCGAATACGGCGTATATATGGATGGTCGCGAATGTTTCGTCAGTTCGGCATGGCAGAACGAAGACGAAAAGAAAGATGTGCGGATACTGCTCTTTGACTCGGATTCTCATGAGATGCTGGAAGATATTTCTTTTCTGTATGAAGACATAATGTAAGGATATGATAGCGCTATGAACAATAAAGTACTGCATGTTTTAGAATATGACAAGATCATCGACCGCCTGAAAGATCACGCCAACTCGGAACCGGGAAAGCGGCTCGCGGCGGCGCTCCTCCCCCTGACGGATTTAGAGGAGATCCGCGCGGCGCAGACCCAGACGGCGGACGCCCTTGGTCGTCTCTTCGGCAAAGGCTCGACTTCCTTTGGCAGCAACAAAGACCTGGGAAGAAGTCTGCGGTCACTGGAAGTCGGAAGCGTCCTTTCTGCCCCGGAACTGCTTGCCATCGCATCTTTTCTGGAGAATGTGAACCGCATCAAGGCTTACGGGCGCAGGGACAGGGATGATGTTCCCGGCGACTCGCTGGATGTTTATTTTGACAGTCTGGAACCGCTGACGCAGCTCGCAAATGAAATCAACCGCTGCATCCTCTCGGAGGAGGAGATCGCCGATGACGCCAGCCCGGCGCTCAAGCATATCCGCCGCAGCATGTCGATCGCAAACGACCGCATCCACACGCAGTTAAATTCGATGATCAACGGCTCCCTGCGCACCTACTTACAGGACGCCGTCGTCACCATGCGGGACAACCGCTACTGCATTCCCGTAAAATCGGAATATAAGAGTCAGGTTCCGGGCATGATCCACGATCAGTCCTCCACCGGCTCCACGTTTTTCATCGAACCGGCTGCGATCGTTACGCTGAACAACGAGATAAAAGAACTGTCCTTAAAAGAAAAGGAAGAGATCGATGCCATCCTTGCCTCCTTGAGCGCACAGGCGGCGGCTCACGCGGAAGAACTGCTGGCGGATCAGCAGGCGATGACGCAGCTTGACTTTATCTTTGCCAAAGCCGGGCTTGCTATGGAGTTCAATGCGACCATGCCGATTTTCAACACGGAGCGCCGCATTCACATCCGCAAGGCGCGCCACCCGCTCATCGACAAACAGAAGGTGGTGCCTGTTGACATCCTTTTGGGCGCAGACTTTGACCTTCTCATCATCACCGGACCCAATACGGGCGGTAAAACAGTCGCTTTGAAGACGATTGGTCTTCTGACTTTGATGGGACAGGCGGGGCTGCACATTCCCTCTCTCGACCGCTCGGAGCTTTCCGTTTTTCGGGAGGTATATGCGGATATCGGTGACGAGCAGAGCATCGAGCAGAGTCTTTCCACCTTTTCGTCGCACATGGTCAGCATTGTGTCCATTCTGAAAAAGGCGGATGCGGATTCTCTCTGTCTTTTCGACGAACTGGGCGCGGGGACGGATCCCACCGAGGGCGCGGCGCTTGCCATCTCAGTGCTGGATCATCTGCACAGCCGCGGCATCCGCACGATGGCGACCACCCACTACAGTGAATTGAAAGTCTACGCCCTCTCGACGCCCTTTGTGGAGAATGCCTGCTGCGAATTTGATGTGGAAACGCTCCGCCCTACCTATCGTCTGCTGATCGGCATTCCCGGAAAGAGCAACGCTTTCGCGATCTCTTCCCGGCTCGGGCTGCCCGACCATATCATCGAGGAAGCGAAAAAACACATTTCGCAGGACAAGGAAAGCTTCGAAGACCTGCTGGCAAATCTGGAAAACAGCCGTCTCACCATTGAGAAAGAGCAGGCGCAGATCGAGCGTTACAAGCAGGAGATCGAAGCCTTAAAGGCGCGTCTGACCGCCAAGCAGGAGAAGATCGACCAGTCGCGCGACCGCATCCTCAGAGAAGCTAACGAAGAGGCGCGGGAGATCCTGCAAAATGCAAAGGAACTTGCGGACGAGACCATCCGCACTTTCCAGCAAAAGGGAAACGCCACTATTCAGGAACTTGAAAAATCCCGCAGGAAAGTGCACGACAAGATCTCCGAAAAAAATGAGAAACTGGCTCTCAAGCAGGAAAAGCCGACCCATAAGACCTTGAAACCGAACCAGCTCCGCCTGGGCGACAGCGTAAAGATCGTCTCTATGGGATTAAAGGGCAGCGTCAGTTCTCTTCCCGACAAAAACGGCAGACTTTTTGTCCAGTGCGGCATCATCCGCTCTCAGGTGAATCTGGACGATCTGGTCTTGTTGGAAGAAGAGACGGTGAAGACCGAAAAAATGCAGCGCAGCTCTTCCGGCAGGCTGAAAATGTCCAAGTCCTACACCATTTCTACGGAAATCAACCTCTTAGGCAAGACTGTGGACGAAGCGCTCTCGGAACTGGACAAATATCTGGACGACGCTTATCTCGCCCATCTGCCGAGCGTCCGTATCGTACACGGCAAGGGGACAGGGGCGCTCAGAAAAGCCGTACAGAATTATCTGAAAAAAAACCGCGTCATCAAAAGCTTTCGGCTGGGAGAATTCGGCGAGGGGGATGCGGGCGTGACGATCGCGGAGTTCCGCGACTAATGGTCCGCCGTTTCGCATGAAACTATGGGATGATTGGAAAGAGAGGTTTCTATGGTAAACAAACAAAAAATCTTAATCGTAGACGACGACAACAATATCGCGGAGCTGATCGCCCTTTACCTGACGAAAGAATGCTTCGAAACCATGATCGTAAACGACGGGGAATCCGCCCTGACAGCCGTAGACAGTTTTGAGCCGAACCTGATGCTCCTTGATCTGATGCTTCCGGGCATCGACGGTTATCAGGTCTGTAGAGAGGTGCGCTCCCGCTCTACGCTTCCGATCATCATGCTCTCCGCAAAGGGAGAGGTTTTTGACAAGGTACTCGGTCTGGAGCTGGGCGCCGACGACTACATGGAGAAACCGTTCGATTCCAAAGAACTGGTTGCCCGCGTGAAAGCTGTTCTCCGCCGCTACAAACCTGCTGCTCCGGAACCGAAAAACTCGGATGTGAAGAGCGTGGAATATCCGGACCTGATCATCAACCAGACCAATTACTCTGTCATCTACATGGGACAGCCCGTCGAAATGCCGCCCAAAGAACTGGAGCTTCTCTATTTTCTGGCGTCCTCGCCCAACCACGTCTTTTCCAGAGAGCAGCTCTTGGATCAGATCTGGGGATATGAGTACATAGGCGACAGCCGGACTGTGGACGTCCATGTCAAGCGGCTCCGCGAAAAGATAAACGACCATGAGCGCTGGCGTATCGCCACCATCTGGGGCGTGGGCTATAAATTCGAGGTACGGTGATTTAAAAAGCGATATTTTATGTTCATGAGGACGATATTATGCGCAAGACGCTCTACTTAAAATTAATACTGGCCTATATCATCTTCGGCCTTTTCGGCTTTCTGGTAGTAGCTACCTTTGTGTCCGATATGACGCTCAGTCATCTGACAAAGGAGAAAGCCGACGCGCTCTACCGCGAGGCTACGCTGATCGCAAACACTTACGCGACCGACCTCTACAACACCGATGCCGCGCTGGAAACGGTGAAGACGCAGCTGGATGCGCTGGACACTTACTTAAACGCCACCATCTGGATCATCAACCCGTCTGGCCGCATGATCCTTGACTCTTCCGCCCCCGTGGATGTGGAAAACGAGATCGTGGTAGAAAATTTTGACCCCACCATCACCGCCGGTTCCTATTATACCGAAGGTTATTTTTTCCAATCTTTCAAGGAAGAGATGCTGAGTGTCTTTGCGCCCATCACCTCCGACTATAAGGTAAAGGGTTATGTGGTCATCCACGCTTCCATGAGCAGCATCCGCGCCGAGACCGACCAGCTCCTAAACATTTCCTATATTATGCTGATCATCCTTTTCCTGCTGTCCCTGATTATCCTGATCTTTTTTACGGAGATGGTCTATATCCCTCTGCGCAGGATCACTGAGGCAACGGAGCAGTATGCCAGCGGCAATATGCACTACGAATTCAGCGTGGAGAGCGAGGATGAGATGGGATATCTCGCCGCGATCCTCTCCTATATGGCAAGCGAGATCGCACGGTCGGAGGACGATCAGAAAAAGTTTGTCGCCAATGTCTCCCACGACTTCCGCTCTCCCCTGACTTCCATCGACGGCTACTTAAAGGCGATGCTGGACGGCACGATCCCGCCCGAGCAGTACGAAAAATACCTGAACATCGTTCTGAATGAGACAGAACGGCTGACAAAGCTGACGAACAGCCTCCTCACCCTGAACAATCTGAACACAAAGGGGATCATGCTGAATAAGACGGACTTTGAGATCAATGCCATCATCCGCAATGTTGCCGCCTCCTTCGAGGGAACCTGCCGCAAAAAAGCCATCGGCATCGAGCTGGTGCTCACGGGCGACGAAATGTATGTGGTCGCGGACATGGACAAGATCCAGCAGGTGCTCTATAACCTTTTGGACAACGCCATCAAGTTCAGCCACCACGATTCTCTCATTAAGATCGAGACCACCGAGAAGCATAATAAAATTTTTGTGAGCGTAAAAGATGCCGGAATCGGCATCCCGAAAGACGACCTGAAACTGATCTGGGACCGCTTTTACAAGTCTGATCTCTCCCGCGGGAAAGATAAAAAGGGGACGGGGCTCGGTCTGTCTATCACGAAAGAGATCATTCAGGCGCATGGGGAAAATATCAATGTCATCAGCACGGAGGGAGTCGGGACGGAGTTTATCTTTTCGCTGCAGAAGTCGGATGTGGAGGACGATGACTGAGGTGGTCAATGTGGGGTGAACAGGCGACAGGCGAGATAATACCCTTCGTCCCTGCGCAAACTCGCACCCACTTCACTTTGTGAAGTCGGCGCTCAGACAGTGCTTCGGAACGGGAGGGTATTATCTCGTCTGTCTCCATGCTAGTCTGTATAAGTCTGCACCCGCTTTACTTTGCTGGGGACGGAAAATCATATATCTCGCCTGTCACCACGATAATCTATGCAAGTTTCCCTCTATCTGCATTCCGGTGAAACCATTCTGGCGCAACGCCTCGTAGAGTACGATAGCCACAGCGTTAGACAAATTCAACGAACGGATATCGTCAAGCATGGGGATGCGGATGCAGGTTTCCTCATTGTCTACCAGGATTTCTTCGGGGATGCCGGCGCTTTCTTTTCCAAACATGATGTAGTCGTCGGGCGAAAAAGACGCCTCCGTGTACAGGCGTTTCGCCTTTGTGGTGGCATACCAGATCTTCGCGTCGGGGTGCTTCTCCTGAAATTCCCGAAAATTCATATAGCGGGTCACATTTAGCTGCTGCCAGTAATCCATGCCCGCGCGTTTGATGGACTTTTCATCCAGATGAAACCCCAGCGGTTCGATCAAATGGAGCGCCGTACCCGTTGCAACACAGGTACGGCCGATATTTCCCGTATTCGCCGGAATCTCCGGCTGATGTAAAATAATGTGCATCTCTTTCTCCACAGCGCGCAAAGTTTTGCACTCTCTAACGTTTCTTCTCCTGTTCGCGGAGTCTTTCTACAAACGCCGCCATCTTGCCGATCGCAAGTTTCAGGTTCTCCAGCGAATAAGCATAGGAGATCCGCAAAAATCCCTCCCCGCAGTCCCCAAACGCTGTGCCGGGCACCACAGCAACTTTTTCCTCCGCAAGCAGCCTCTCTGCAAATTCTTCGCTGCTTATGCCAAACTCCCTGATACAGGGGAAAATATAGAATGCGCCAAAGGGTTCAAAGCACTCCAGCTTCATCTCGCGAAACGCGTTCATCAGATAGCGTCTTCTCTGGTTATAAGCCGTCCGCATTTCGACCACGTCGTCGTCTCCGTTCTTTAGCGCCTCCACAGCCGCGTACTGGCTCGTCGTGGGCGCGCACATGATCGCAAACTGATGAAGCTTTAACATCTGCTCTATAATCGGTCTGGGACCGCAGGCGTAACCCAGACGCCAGCCTGTCATGGCAAAGGCTTTGGAAAAGCCGTTGATCAGGATCGTCCGCTCCTGCATTCCCGCAAGTTCCACAATGGAAACATGCTTTTCCTTATAAGTAAGTTCCGCGTAGATCTCGTCAGACATGACAAGTATGTCATATTTTCGAATCACCTCTGCGATCTCTTCCAGGTCTTTCCGCTCCATGATCGCCCCTGTTGGATTGTTGGGAAAGGGCAGCACCAGCAGTTTTGTCCTGTCCGTGATCGCATCCTCCAGCTCTTTCGCCGTCAGACGGAACTCATTCTCCGCCTTGAGTTCTATGATCACAGGCACCCCGCCCGCCATGATGGCGCAGGGTTCGTAGGAGACAAAACTCGGCTGTGGGATCAGCACCTCATCCCCCGGATTTAAGACCGCGCGCATCCCGATGTCGATCGCCTCGGAACCGCCGACCGTCACCAGCACCTCATGCGCCGGATCGTAGCTGACGCCCTGTTTTCTCTTAGTATATTTGCAGATTTCCTCTTTGAGCTCTTTTAAGCCCGCATTCGAAGTGTAAAAGGTGCGTCCTTTCTCCAAAGAGTAAATACCCTCGTCCCGGATATGCCAGGGCGTGTCAAAATCAGGCTCGCCCACGCCCAGAGAGATCGCATCTTCCATCTCGCTGACCAGATCGAAAAATTTGCGGATTCCCGAGGGCTTTAAAGCAACTGCTTTTTCAGACAGCATATTTTTCACGGTGTCACCTTCTCTCTCGTATCCTCGTACTCTTTTGTCAGGATTGTGCCGTGATCCTTATACTTTTTCAGGATGAAATGCGTCGCTGTGCTGAGTACCGAGTCCAGCGTGGAAAGTTTGTCGGATACAAATCCCGATATCTCCTTTAAGGACTTGCCCTCCAGCGTGACAAGCAGATCGTAGCCGCCGGAGATCAGGTAAACGGACGTTACCTCCGGATATTTGTAGATCCGCTCCGCAATGTTGTCGAAACCCTGTCCTCTCTGCGGCGTCACCCGCACTTCGATCAGTGCGGACACTTTCTCTATGGAAGTCTTCTCCCAGTCGATCAGCGTGTGATAGCCGCAGATGATTCCCTCATCCTGCAAAGCCTGCATCTCGTTCACCACGTCGATCTCCTCTACTCCCAGAACCACCGCCAGTTCCTTTACATCGATGCGGCTGTTCCTTTCTATGATTGCCAGTAATTCCTCTCGCATATTTGTTTCCTCCATTTTTGAATGTAATATTGTTAGGCGTTTGTGAAAGGTGCAGAAGTCACTTTCTCAAGGAGCCCCTAAAGTAACGCCAGCGCTCAGCGAGGTACGGAGTTGCGCAGCAACTCCCGAGCTTAGCGTCTGCTGCGTTACGACCGGAGCGAAAGCGCGGCGACGGAGAAAGTGCCTTCTGCACTCTCACTCCCGCGGTTTATTCAAATACCGCTTCCTGCCCTGATTGTAGAGCACCCTCTCTTTTCCCCGCGTCGTCCTGCCGATCACCGCCGCCGGAATCCCCTCCCGCATCAGCGCCTCCGCCAAAACATTCCCATGCTCCGCTGTCATCAACAGACAGCCGCCCGACGCAAGTTCGTATGGATTCTCTCCAAAAACTTCACAGATCTCTATCGTCTCCTGCCTGACAGGAATCTTTCTCAAGTCCACTTCCAGTCCGACGCCGGCTTCCTGCGCCATCTCCCAGAGCCCCGCAAAGATTCCGCTCCGAGAAAGACCGCGCATCCCGCAGACGCCGGACTTTATGGCGGTGGCAGCCTCCGGTGCGACGGAAAAGTATCTGTCAAAAGCCGCCGCCTCGTCTACCATACGCGCAGGGAACCGCTCCCGCAGACGCTCTCTGTGCTGTCCTGCCAGATGCGCCGTCCCCTCCAGAGCGATCCACTTACTCGCCACGATATCCTGATCCGCGCAAGCGGAAACGGCGCAGACTTCCTCCCGTCCCGCGCCGTACTGCAATTTTTCTCTGTCTGTTTTATCGTTTTCCTGTTTCATATATCATGCCTTATTCTTTATTCTATCCGCATCGCATCAATATACGGTCTGTCATACAGCATCACTCTGCCGGCGGAGGCGCTTCCGGCTGCGGGTTCTGCGCCGCCTGGGCTGCTGCCTGTGCCGCCGCTGCCGCTTCCGCCGCCGCGCGGTAAGAACCTGCGACTGCTTTGACCTGATCCACGCTGTTCGTCGCTACAGCCGCCATGATCGCGTTGTACGCATTGGGATCTTCCGTCGCCACGCCAACGGTCGCGCTTCTGGGCGCTTTCATATAACTGCTGCTGTTGACCTGCTCGCGGCTGATCTCCTCGCCGTTCTCTTTCACGATCTTCCAAAGCCGCGCCTTGTATCCTATATGAGCAGACTGTACGCTGCAATATCCGACGGGCATCGACTCGTCCACATAGATGATTTCCGCATCGGGCTCGATCCGCTCAAGCACTTCGCTCTCGTAGATCACCTCACGGCTGCTGTCCCTCGTCTCCACGCCGTAGATCGTAAAGGTGATCTCTTTCTCCGGCGTCGTATACCCGTCTATATAGATCGGGTAGTCCAAATTGTTCTTAAATTTGAAATCCTTGCCCGAAGACTCCGCAATGGCAGCGTCCGCAGATGGATCCACATAAGTGACGATCATGGAGTGATTATAGCGTTCCGTCACTTCCAATTCCGCCAGCAGCACCGCATTGTAAAGGGTCGTGGACACCTGGCAGATCCCGCCGCCCAGACTGTCAACCACCTGACCGTTCAAATAGGACGCCGCCATATAATATCCGTTCTCCTCCGTAAACGGCGTGATCGAATCAAGCGCCGAGATCTCATCGCCCGGATACATCGTGATGCCGTTGAGCAATCGGCAGCCGTTCGCCACATTTGCGCTTCTGGCTCCGCCTGACGTCGAAAAGCTGGTGGTAAAAGTTCCCAGCACATCTCTCACTTTCGCCAGATCCTCCGCCGTTCCCTGCGGTTCATCCACTTTGACCGTCAGGTCGATCGCGCACGCCGTACCGCTCCAATCTCCTGTCAGATAGGCATAGACGGTATCGACGGACGCATCCGTGTCTATCACTCTTCCGGTCTGCCCCTCCGTGACCGCAAAGCCTTCCTCCGTCTTTTGCAGGGTAGCGTTTACAGCCTCCTGATTGAACTGTCCGGCGTTTTCCTCGATGACGGAACGAATGCTCGCCTTATCAAAATCAAAGCGCACCCGATACACCTTATTTTTATATTCAAGATCCTTTAATTCTTTATAGCAGCTTAAGATATCCCCGTCCCTGCCGAAATTGACGGCTTCTTCCAGAATATCGGCATTGCCCCACTTTAAGCCAAGCTCTGCCGCCGTGGTCTCGATCGTGCCCGTATCGTCTACGCGGAGTGTGATCTGCGCGCCGCCAAAGCCCGCCACATAATCCTCGATCTCCTGCCGCGCCTGACTCTTCGTCATCCCCGAAAGGTCCATCTCCTCCGCATAGATCCCTGATTCAATTTTCTCCTCCCTAGCCTGCACCGGCATGACGGCAACTGCTGCCGCCAACAGCGCTGCGGGGATCATCCAAGAAACCCTTTTCATAATTTTCTCCATGTCAAATTGCCTGTCTGAAAAATCTGTGCTACAATCGTCGCAGACTCGGCAGTCTGCGACCAAAGAATTACTTCGTAATTCTTTCTCAAATATTTTACTTCTTTTGCATCTGCGATTATGCTACAATGAATACAGCGCAGAGGCAAGCATCGGAATGATCATCGCCAACACCACGAGAATGATGATGACGGACGATATGATCTTTTTGGTCTTTCTGTTGAATCTCATAGGAATACCTCTGTAATTACTTTTCTCGACAGTTGCTCATTAACAAGCCGCATAAGGAATTATATATGAATTTATTACTTTTTGCAAGCACCATCGGACTGGCAGTCGCTATTATCGTAGCCTCCTCTCAAAACAGGAAAAGCAAAGAAGCCATCGAACGGGATTTTTGGGAGCGGGAACGCGCCGCCAACAGCACCCGCAGGAAGTCTCTGGACGATCTTCCTTACATCAAACTGCCTATGCAGATCTTCCCTATGGAACTGCTGCCCGATGATCCCCGGGTGGAGGAATACCGCCAGACCATCCTGTCGCTATGCGACCTCCCCATCGTCAATTTCACCGGACTTACGAACACGGAACTAAAGCTGCGCTACGGCGCGCCGAACATCAACATTCTGACTTCCTACGACCAGAGTTACACGCTGCTCGTGCGCACCCTGCAGCAATGGGCGCAGACGCTTTATGACGGCGGTTATCCGAAAGAGGCTTGTCAGCTTTTAGAGTTTTCTGTCTCCACGGGCACGGACGTCAGCGCAACTTACCGCCTGCTATGTAAAATCTATCTGGAACAGAATACCCCGGAAAAGATCGCCGGGCTTTATTCGGTTGCGGAAAACTTAAACTCCGCTTCGCAAAAAACCATCATCGGTATTCTGCAAGAAGCTGATGGATCTTCCGTGTAGCCTCGCTGCGGGTCAGGCTCTCGATCTCATAGTCTACTTTCAGTTTATGCTTCTCCAACAGTTTATATAACTGTTCTTTTTGCGGAATGGTGATCGGTTTTTCCCGTTTGATGTGATGAATCAGCTGTCTCGGCACAAAAAGATTCTTTTCTCCCTCCGCAGCTTCCTTTTCGTAAAATTCCTCCGCAAGCTTTCCGTATAAGGCTGTCGTGGCGCGGGCATCGTCAAGCGCCCTGTGCGCTTTGTGGGGTATTTCATAATGCAGGCAGAGCGCGCCAAGGCTCCTGCTCTCCAGTTCCTGTAAATATTTCCGCGCGATCTTTAAGGTGTCGATCCCCTTTCTCTCAAAAGAAAGTTTCTGTTCCGCTGCCGCCCGCTTCAAAAAAGCAAAATCAAAATGCACACAGTGCCCTAAAAGCGGTCTGTCCCCCAGAAACTCCAGAAGTTCAGGCAGCACTTCCGCCATTTTTTTCGCGTCCGCAAGCTGTTCGTCCCGAATCCCCGTCAGTTCCACGATCCGCTCCTCAAGCTCCCGCTCCGGATTCACAAGGCTCTCCCACTCTCCCGTGATCCTGCCTTCCTCCACGCGTACCGCTCCGATCTCTATGATCTTGTCGCTCTTTGGCTGTAAGCCCGTTGTTTCCAGATCAATACACACAAACGTATCCGTCATGATCATCCTCATTTCCGAGCAGCCTGCCACGGAAGCAATTCTCATCCGCCATCAAGGTTATTTGGGGCTGACCGGATAAAATCAACGTTCCGTAAAGCATTGCCTGATTTTGATGCCAAAATTTCACGCATCCCATATTCACTATATCTATGCTGACATCGCTGTCATATCTACTATATCTTGTGGTCTCCTGTCCATTATCGCAAAAAATATCCTTTTTTTCTACAAATTATTCTCCTCGGAATATCTTTATTAAAAATTAGAATAAAAAAGAAACCCAAAATACACTAGAATATCAAAAAGGGATCACGAATGAAAACAAGGATAAAGGAACTCCGATTGGAAAAAAAACTGACACAGCAGGCTCTTGCCGAGCAGTTGGGCATCAACCAGACCAGTTTGAGCAAAATTGAATGTGGCGCCAGTACACCCGATGCATTGCTGCTGGTCGATTTATCGCGCTTCTTTCATGTCACCACGGACTATATTCTTTTTCTTTCTGAAGAACGTCTGACAGCGGATCATCTCTTGGAGAATAATTTACATCATCTCAAGAAATACCAACACATCATCGCGATCTATCAGAAGATGAGTCAGAAACAACAGGGGGATTGTTACAATTTCTTGTGCAGTATGCTGGGCGAAAATAATACGTCCGAATCATAAACTGCCGCTTCGATAAGTTCATGTCTAGCAAATCTATGCAGCGTGTCAGCGCCAGGATCATGCCAAAACCCATTTGCTGCCACATCTGCTCTATGCGCTTTTTGGAGCGCTTCTATAGAAGGCGGGATAGTATTATCCCGCCTCAACTCTTATCTTTTTTCCGGAAACAGCCGTCACAGTGCCGCCAGAAATCTGTCAAACGCCGCCTGTCCCGCCGCGTCCCGCTTGTAGACGCCCGCGTCTTCCAGCACCTCCATGAACACGGAGCCGATCTCCTTATGCAGGATCTCCATGACGTTATCCCGGTTCACATCCTGATACTTCGGCAGAAATTCCTCCACCCAATCGGCGTGCTTTGCAAGCGCCTCGTCCTTTCGGACGTCCGCGCCGGACAGGATCGCTTCCGCAAGCTGCTCCATCTCACCTTTTAGTCTGGCGGGCAGCACCGCAAGCCCCATGACCTCGATCAGACCGATATTCTCTTTTTTGATATGGTGGAGCTTTGCGTGGGGATGATAGACTCCCAGCGGATGCTCCTCTGTGGTAATGTTGTTGCGCAGCACCAGATCCAGCTCAAAGAGGTTTCCCCGCTTTCTGGCGATCGGCGTGATCGTATTGTGGGGTTCTCCGTCAGTCTCGGCGAAGATAAACGCCGCTTCGTCGGTGTAGCCCCGCCATTTTGCAAGGATCACATCCGCAAGCGCCACCAGCCTGTCCGAATCCTCGTGCGAGATGCGGATCACGGACATGGGCCACTTCACAACGCCCGCCTTGACATCCTCAAACCCTTTCACGGTAAATGCCCGTTCCACGGGAGCTTTCGCCATAGCAAACTCATAATGCCCGCCCTGAAAGTGGTCGTGGCTTAAGATGGAACCGCCCACGATAGGCAGATCCGCGTTGGAGCCCACAAAATAATGCGGGAACTGCTTGACAAAGTCAAACAGCTTACAAAACGTATCGTGCTCAATCTTCATGGGAATGTGCTGCGAGTTAAACACGATACAATGCTCGTTATAATAAACATAGGGGGAATACTGGAATCCCCATGCGCTGCCGTTTATGGTGACAGGAATGATCCTGTGATTCTGCCTGGCGGGATGATTGATCCGCCCCGCATAGCCCTCGTTCTCACGGCAGAGAAGACATTTCGGATAGCCGCCCTGCTTTGCATTCTTCGCCGCCGCGATGGCTTTGGGATCTTTCTCGGGCTTGGAAAGGTTGATGGTGATATCCAGATCGCCGTACGGCGTCGCGGATACCCATTTCTGATCCTTTTCGATGCGGTAGCGTCTGATATAATCCGTATCCTGACTCAGTTTGTAAAAATAATCGGTAGCCTCTTTCGGATCCCGCGCATATTTCTCTCGAAACACACGGATGACCTCGCTGGGCCGCGGCGTCAAAAGACCCATGATCTTCGTATCGAACAGATCTCTGTAGACCACGCCGTTTTCCGTCATCAGCCCTTTTTCATAGGCATGATCCAGCATCTCACCAAGAACCGTTTCCAGATCCTCCTGTTTCATTGTGACACTTGTGTCATTTTCTTCCAAGTCGTCGATCTGAAACAATTCCAGCAGGCGGTTCGTCGTGTAGATCTCATCCTCTTTCTCAATCAGCCCCGTAAGAAGACCATACTGTACAAGCTGTCTGATATTTTTCTGAATCATCATGGCTGCAGTCCTCCTGTCTCAAAGTTTATACGGACCGTCACCGATCTCCACGACGTAGAAGTCCGCATTTTTTCCTACACGCTTTTGGTAAGCTGCGCCGACTCTTTCCTTGAAAGTCTCCACCGCCTCGTCTTTCACAATACTGACCGTACAGCCGCCAAAGCCGCCGCCCGTGATGCGGGATCCGATCACGCCGTCCACTTTCCAGGCTTCCTCCACCAGCACGTCGATCTCGTCGCAGGACACTTCATAGTCATCCCGCAGGGAGACGTGGGAGGCGTTCATCAGCTCGCCAAACTCTTTCAGGTCGTTCTTTTTCAGGGCTTCCACCGCACGGATCGTTCTCTGATTTTCATAAACCGCGTGTTTCGCGCGCTTTTTGCGCACTTCGTCTTTGATCGCGTCCTTGTTTGCCTCATATGCTTCCTCGGAGAGATCGCCCAGCCCCTTGATATCCACGACCGCTTTCAGTTCTTCCAGCGCTTTCTCACACTCGCTCCGCCGCTCATTGTACGCCGAATTGACCAGCGAATGCTTGACATTGCTGTTCGTCACGATGATCTTTGCGCCGTCCAGCACAAGGGGCGCATACTGATAGGAGAGATCCGCCGTATCCAAAAAGATCGCGTTATCTTTCTTTCCCATTGCGGAGGCAAACTGATCCATGATACCGCAGTTCATGCCGTTGAAGTTATTTTCCGAATACTGACCGATCTTTGCCAGATCCACATTCGTCACATCAAAACCGTACAGGTCGCGCAGATAGTATCCCGTAAGCACTTCCAGAGAAGCGGAGGAAGAAAGTCCCGAGCCGTTGGGGATGTTGCCGTTCAACACGATATCCAGCCCACAGTCCATCTTCATGCCGCGCTCCGCAAAAGCCCACATGACTCCTTTTGGATAGTTTGTCCAACCCGCCGCGTCCAAGGGCACGAGATCGTCCAGACTGCTCTCGACCACACCCATCTGCTCAAAATTCATGGAATAGAAACGAAGCTTTCTGTCCGTTCTCTTTTTCACCGCCGCGTAGGTGCCGATCGTCAGCGCGCAGGGGAACACATGCCCCCCGTTGTAATCGGTGTGCTCGCCGATCATGTTCACCCGCCCCGGCGCGAAATAGACAGCCGCTCCGTCTGCATTCCCGTAAAGTTCCTCGAATTTCTGTAACAAACTCTCTTTCATGCCCTCTCTCCTTCCCTGTTGATGATTCCCTGCCTGATAACCCCGTTTTTTCTATTATCATTATATCTGTTTTTTCCAATTTCAGACAGTTCTCTTTGTTACACAAACCTGTCGAAATGTTACATGCCAGCAGGATTTTTGAGTTTTAAAAGGATTGCAGACTATTGATCTGCGCAATAAATTCCTCCACCTGCCGCAGATACTCTTTATTGCGCCGATTCTCCCCTTTCTGCATCTCCTTGCGGAACGCGGAGGGAGACATCTGCTTCAACTGCCGGAACGCTTTCGTAAATACCAGCGGATCCTGATAGCCGCAGGAGAGCGCGATGCTCTCGATCGGCAGGGAAGTCAGCTGCAAAAGCTCCGCCGCTTTCGTGATGCGGAACGTCGCAAGAAACCGCTGGGGCGACATTCCCATAGAATGCTGAAACAGGGTGTAGAGGTAACTGCGGTTGATACACACATAGTCCGCCACATCCGTCACCTTAATGGGATTACAGTAATTGCTCTGGATAAACGAGACGGCTTTGCGAACATAAATATTCGCTTTTTCGCCCTCCCCCTCTTTTTCTACCCTGCTGCCCTCCGCAATGACGGAGAGAAACACCCCAAGCTGCCCGTTGCGGCGCAGATCGTGGGAGAGATCGAACGTGTTGTGCTCCATCATATCCTTTACGATGCGGTAGAGTTCCTCCGAGGCGTCGGAGCGGAAAACGGGCTGCCGCACGGAAAGCCCGATATGATTCAGGTACTCCGCCGCCATCGTCCCGCTGAAACCGACCCACACATAGGTCCACGGCTCCTCCTCGTCCGCCTGATAAAACGCCAGCTCGTCGGGCGTGATCAGAAAGCCGCAGCCCGCCTCCAGCGGATATTCTTCCCCGCCGATGACAAATTTTCCCCTGCCGCTTAAGATATAGTGTATCAGATAGTGCGGTTTTAATGCGGGACCGAAACTGTGCATCGGCTCCGTGCGGGAAAGGCCGCAGCAGTTCACATACAGGCTGCCGGTCTGTTCGCCCGCGAATTCTAACTTATATGCTTTTTCCATAAGGTTACCTCGTGTTTTCCGGCATATAACACAGATGCCATAATCCCCGGCAACGCCGGAAAGAATTGCAGCGCGATTCTTTGAACGCAGACTGCCGAGTCTGCGTCTAGTATAACATAAAAAGGAGACCCTGTCTCTACGACGAGTCTCCATGATCTATACTATGATTGCGATGAGTCTTCATATGATTTCACATCCGTAAGCAGCTTCTCCCACGCGTCCTCGTGTTCGACATAGTAGAGCGGACAGAGTTTGCCGCCGCAGTCGTAATGCCGCAGGATATCGTCCGTGGACAGACGGTATTCCTGACACAGCCATGCAAGGGTATGTACCAGCGTATCGTAAGTCTCCTGCGTAAACTTTCCGTCCTCGTCCAGATAACAGCACTCGATGGAAACGGAATCCCCGTTTCTGGTGGCTACCGCATAGGCTTGTTCTTTCAGCGGGATGCACTGGATCAGTTCGCCTTCATAGCCGATGATAAAGTGTGCGCTTGCCGCCCGCTCTCTTGTCTTGGCCAGATTCGCAAAATAGCTGCGGTTCTGCTGTGCGGAAGTGCCGGGATTTGCCGTGTAGTGCACAAAAATATTCTCGATTTTCTCTAATTTCGTCCCGGGTCTGGAATAGTCGTTCACCTCCAGATAATCAACGAGGATCTCCGGCGGTTCGATCCGGTCTCCTTCCATTCTTTCGGACACGACCTCCACGATCCCTTTCCCTCTGCCGGCTTTTACGTTGTGTATCATGCGGTAGATTGCCCCTGTCGTCTGATAGATCAGCACTAAGCAGACTACGATCATAAACAATGCAAAAATACGATATAAAAGCACTTTCCTGC
Organism: bacterium; assembly: GCA_023666335.1. Taxonomy (GTDB): domain Bacteria; phylum Bacillota; class Clostridia; order Lachnospirales; family Lachnospiraceae; genus UBA3282. Next base: position 6,158 of record JAMPCE010000003.1, on the reverse strand, counting down.
GCTTCGCCCGGCGGCGTTTGACAGCCTGCGCCGAACGCGCCTGCCGCGTCCTATGTCCGGCTGCTTTCCCTGTCGGCTCCGCAAGGCGCATCATGCGGGGATCGTCATCCTCCCCGGAAAGTTCCCACAGTTCGATCTCTTTTCTTCCGCCGTTTCCTGATGCCTGTCCCATGCTGTCCCCCTCTTTTGTGACAGCGCAGCGGCGCCCAAAACGGAAGCCCTGCACTTTCTGCCTCTATCATAGCGTACTTTTCTTTAAAATCTCTCTAAAGCACAATAGCAACTCCACGCTATATATTAGAGGGGAGAACTTAAGAAAAAGTTTTATGAATTCTTAATTTTTCTTGAAATATAGTACCGCCGTGCTATATCATATGTTATGATAGATACATTCGGGAAACTTAAAAACATGACTTTTATCGACAACAATTTTGACAGAAAACGGGGGAATTTATGGGGATATTTACAAAAAGCATCGGTCCTGTCTTTTTGAAAGAGGCAAGCGACGCAGATACTTATATCGCAAAACTTCAAGATCTCTTATCTCAGACGCCGAAAGAGCACAAACGCCAGATCCAAAAACAGCTCAATATCGCCAACGCCGGAAAATATGGTGAATCTAACATTGCTTTCGAGTTAAAAAACAGTGGCATGGATATGTACATTCTTCATGACATTTATTTAGAATACGGCGATTTATCTGCACAGATTGATTATTTAGTTATCACAAAAAAGCATATTTATGTCATCGAATGCAAAAATTTGATCGGAAATATCGACATCGATCATACAGGAGCGTTTATCCGAAAATATGAGATTTCCGGAAAGCCTATAAAAGAGGGGATCTATTCTCCGGTCACCCAAAATCAGCGGCATCTGCAAGTATTAAAAGAGATCCGTAAAAACAGCAAAAGTAATTTTTTTTCAAAAATGCTGTTCGAAAGGTTTTTTGAAGATACTTATCAATCCATCGTCGTACTGGCGAATCCAAAAACATACCTTAATGCAAAATATGCGCCCAAAGAAATAAAGTCGCAGGTGATCCGGGCCGATCAGCTGATTGCCTATATCAGGAAAAAAGATCATGAAGCAAAAGATGAAATGAACAATGAAACCATGCGGCAACTGGCAAATTTTTACCTGGAGCAGCATCGACCGAGTAAATCGGATTATGCACAGAAATACGAAAAACTTCTACAGGATATAAATAGTCAGACCTCTGTTCCCGAAGAGGATCCCATAGAAAACTACAAAGAAAATATCCTTCAGCGCTTAAGGGAATACCGTCTAAACCAGAGTAAGGCGGAAGGAATAAAACCATTTTATATTTTTAACGATGCACAGATGCAGGATTTGGCAGAAAAAATGCCGCGCACAAAAGAAGCTTTATTACAGGTTTCAGGATTCGGCAATATTAAAGTTGAAAAATACGGGGAAGACATCATTCAAATATTATGGTGCCCGTAACACATTGCCAAATTTACTCCACAAACTTCCCTGCAACGGCTGCCGCGAGCTCCGGCAGCCCTTCCCGGAACGCTTTCTCATCCTCGTAATCTACCTCCCGCAGCGCCGAAAACTCCTGTTCCAGCGCATTATTATAATAAACTGCCATCTGGGCGCTTTCGCGCGGACTCTTGATTTCGATCGCAAGTTCCTCCACATTGCCGATCGCATAAAAGAGCATCGCGGCATTAAAGTACAGCATATCCTTATCTTCCTGCGTAAAGAGATCCGTACTCATCTCGTAGGAAAAGCGCAGAGAATACGGCTCCTTTGCCGTTTGCAGGGAAAAATCCCCCGTGCGGTTCATGGTCGGCGGCAGCGGCAGGGCGTCGAGCAGCGCGCCCACTTTGGAAGCGTCCCCCACATAGGGTGTGCGGTTTTCGGTCAGGGCGTCAAAAAGCTGCTCCCGCAATTCCCGATTCAGGCTCAGTACGATCACCCCATCCGCCGCCTTTTGCAGTTCGTTGTCGATAAACTCCATTTCTTCCCGATACTTTTCAGGCGCCTTATCAAAATCCGCCCTGACGTAAACATAACAGTTGTTATCAATGTTGTCCGCATTTACTTCGACAGGCTGGTAAGTGCTTGTGGTAATGTTTTCGTTCGGCAGGTAATCTACTGACAGCTCCTCTTCATCGTTCAGGACATACGTTTTGTCGTCCTCATCTAAAACATAGGTCTCCACGTCCGTCACGATCACATTGCTGTCTGTGCCGGGTACGCCCTCCGCAGGCGTGTAAGTGTGTGTACTGCTCATCTCAACAGTCGCTGTCTCATCCGCCACTGTAATCGTCTCATTTGGCAGATAAACATCCTCATGGCTCAAAACGCCCTGCGTCGCTCCGTCTGCGGGTGTATAAGTATGCTCTGTCACACTCTCCGCGGGCGTATAGGTATGCTCCGTCCTGCTGTAAGGCTCTCCCAGATAGACCCGTAAGAGATCATTTCTGCCGTAATATCCGATCGGCATGACCTCCCGCCCCTCATCTGCCAGATCCAGCGCATCCGCAAGGGGCATCTGGGAAAACCTGCCTACTTCCTCCTGCGCGGCAACATGATATATGACAATATCGTCACTTTCCCGCTCCGTCACACAACCGCTGATCCCGCCGATACTTGCGGGAAGCTGTATCTGCATATCCGCGCCCATGACGACCAGCCCCTCCCGGCTGTCCACCGTCACCCCGCGAAACCGAACGTCTCTGGTAAAGACAAAGAGACATACCGCCGCAATCAGGACGAGCGCGCCCGCCGCCGCCGCATAAAACACTTTCGGCTCCTTTGCGATAAAGCGGATCCGCTCTTTCACGCTCTTACCGCTCCCCGTCATGGTCGTAGCCGTGCAGAACAAGTCGGAAATGCGCCCTTTCCTTGTAATGATGGAAAGCAGAGTCTCCCCGTAAGAGATCCGTTCCTCCTCTCCGAGGATCGCCAAAGCCCTCTCGTCGCACGCCAGCTCGCAGTCCCGCTTTGAACAGACAGCGGCTGCCCACACCAACGGATGAAACCAGTATACGGTCACGAAAATACTGCGCAGAAGCGCCCAAAAACTGTCGCCGTGCTTTTTATGAACAAGTTCATGCGTGATTACATGTCGTAATCTTTCTGCATCCTCCACCACTTCCGCCGTCAGGTAAACCGCCTCCCGCCCGGGAAATCCGTACAGGCAGGGTGATGACAGATTGTTCGCCAGAAAATATTTCATCCTGAGGCTCGCCTTTGAAAACAGCCTGTTCCCGTTCTTCCCGCCGCTCTCTTTCGCCCCGTCAAAAACCGCCGTTCTCATGCTTTCGGGTAAGTCAAAAGGCTGCCTTGTCTTCTTTAGTCTACGGCTGAACAGGATATTGGACGCCACGATCCAAACGCCCACAACGAGCGCGCCGATCCCCCACAGAAACCACAGCACATCCAGCCGGGAAAAGCCCAGCGTTCCCGCCAGAAATACGGAAGTCGGTCCATCGTCCGGCATTCCCTCCAGCGTCTCCTTGATATCATCCGTGGTAAACAGGCGAAACAGGACGTTGCCGGAACTTACCGTCATCCGGATCGGCTCCTCCAGACGGACAGTCTCCTCCAGCCGCTGTGCGATGCCGCTCTGATCTTCCTCCACAAGGTCCAGCAGGCGGAAGCGGGAGAACGGCCCTAAGTCAAACTGCGCCGAAACGGGCAGCGCCAGCCGAAGCGCCACCAAAAGCCAGAGCGCATACTGTAATCTGCTGCTGATCTTTCCGCGGAAAATCCGCCGGATCAGTAGGATACTGATGATCAAAACTGTCGAAGTAATCAAAATCTCTTTCATGATTTCCCGCCTTCCTTTTTCTTCTTTGCCTGCTCCAGAATGCCGTACAACTCTTTGATCTCCTCGTCGGACAACGCCTGTTCCTCCACCATAGCATTGACCATCATCCCCAGACTTCCGCGATAGACTTTCTGCAAAAACCCTCTGGTTTCCTGCATGGAGACTTCCTCTCTCGTCACCAGCGGATAGAAGATCTTTGCCCTGCCGCCGTCTTTGTGCGCCGCCGCGCCTTTCTTTTCCATGCGGGAAAGCATGGTGATCACGATGTGCTTGTCCCACCCCGTCTCTTTTTCCAGTTCATTCGTAAGCTCCGTGATCGTGCTTTCGCGCTCCCAGAGCTGATTCATGATCTTCCATTCTCCGTCTGATAAACTGACCATATCGTGCTTCCTTTCCATTTTTTGGTATACGAATGTATACCTCATGCCTGTATCATACACGAGCGGTATACGCCTGTCAACCCTTTTTATGAATAATTCCTTTCAAATAATTCCTTTCAAGAATCATCAAGACAATAAAAATTCAGGCGCCGAAGGATCTCTCCCCGGCGCCTGTACCTCGTTATAAATATCTCTCTTATAGATATCTCTCTTTAATAGATCGCTTTCTTTGCGATATCAAACTTCACCGTCACGCTGCCGCCATAAGTACCCGCGCCGGTAACTGTGATGCTCCCTTTGTTCCTGCCCGCCGCGATGTTCTTAGCGCCATAGGTGGCCGTATAGTCTTTCCCCTCCGTCAGCTCCGTGCCCACAGCCCCCTGCTGTTTGGCGTTATTGTCCTGATAGTAGCTGACTTTTATGGTCGGCTCGACGTTCTGCCCGGTATAGGTCCTGTCCCCGATCACTTCGACTTTGATGTTCTTCGCCGTGAACTTTGTCAGATAGATATAGTCTGACAGGAGGATCTCTCTTGTCACGTCATTTCCGTCCGCATCCTTTGTCTCGTAGTTCCCGATGCCCTTAAGGACCGCTTTCGGCGCGGGCGCTGCCGCCCCCGTCTCAAGTGAATCCGCGTAAGCCTGTATGATCTCGGGCGTACAGCCGCTCTCATCGACCGTATAGTCCACGCTCGCCTTCAATACCGTCTTCCCGTCCGTGGCTTTCAGTTTGAAGTCCTTAAGCTTCATGCCGTTCTTCTTCTGTACCTGCGCCGCCGACACGGTCAGGCTGCCGGAAGCGATGGACGCGGGGATGATCTGGAACTGTACGGAGAGGGTCCCCGCATAGTTCCCTTTTCCTTTGATGGTCATGACGGGCTGCTTGCTGCCGGATATGACAGCCGCTCCCGCGCTCTTCTTCGTAGCCGCCTTGTTGTCCTTATAGCTGACCGTATAGTCCGTCCCCTGCTTAAGCTCATCGCCCTTTTCATTTTTCAGTGCAAAGGAGAGCGATGCGCCGCCTTTGGAATGGACCGCATCCTCATCCCACTCCACGGTGACGGTGTGCTTCTTCTCATCGCGGCTGGCCACCTGAGGGTTTTTCCGTTCCGTCCCTGCGGTGCCGTCCGGAAGTATCCTTACGAACATGTCTTCCGACAGATACTGCTGCCCGATCTTGAAAGTCTTGTTGAACTTCCCGGTATAGCCCGACTCAGGCTTCGCCGTAAAGGTCATGGTGGCAGTCCCTTTCTTCACGTTGTTCTTATAAGTGATCGTATAATGCTTCCCATAGGTCAGTTCTTCCGCGGCCGGATTGTTTTTCGTCACTTTCGTCGTCAGGACGACCTTGTTCTGTGTCACCGCCCTGCCGGTATAGGGCATGGACGCTTTGAAGGCTCTTTCGTCCGTCTGGTCGGCGGAGGTCTTTACGTCGATGGTCTTTGCGCTGAAAGCCGTGCCTGTGATCTTGAAGGCCACGCTCTTCGTGCCGCGGTACTCCCCGATGCCCGTGACGGTCATGGTCGCCGTGCCGACAGCCCGGTTGTCTGTATAGCTGACCGTATAATCCTTACCCCACAGCAGGCTGGTCTTCCCTGCCTTTACCAAAAAGATATCATTCGCATTTCCCTCTGCTTCGCTGCTGACCGTACCGTCCGCCGCCACTTTGTAGTTCTTCTTCGTCTCCGCATCATGATACCCCGGCGTCAGGGTCACATCCTCCCCCGTATAGGGGCGCGTCTTCTGGTTCTTTCCCAGCGTGACGGCGGCATTCTTGATGAGCTTCTGCTTTTCCGACACATACAGTCTCCTCTCGATGGTCCCCGTGTAATTGCCCTTTCCCGTGACCGCCAGCGTGTATGTGCCTGCGTTTAACGCAAGCCGCCCCTTATTGTCAAGCGTAACGGTTTCTCCTGATGCATCCTGTACGGTATAGGTATAGTCCTGATCCGCTCTCAGCGCTTTCTTATATTT
>JAMPCE010000039.1 GCA_023666335.1 bacterium | reverse complement strand
TCGCAGAATTGGATATTCTGCGAAACAATATAAATAGAAAACCCCCACAGAATCCCGTGTTCGCCGAACACCTCTTTCTGCGGGGCTTTGTTATTTATTGACCATCAGCTTCATCATCGCCTGATTCAAGCCGTCCACGGTCAGCTTATACATGGGGAAAATATTCTTGATCGCGGTCTCCGCCTCCCGCCAGGGCGCATGTCCCGGCGCCATCTTGGGATTGAGCCAGACGATTTTTTTGTAATGCCGCTTCATGAGGAGCAGCCAGTCCATCCCGGAAAGACCGCCGTTGGGACCCCTGTAATTACCGGAAACGGAGTAAAGTTCCTCCGGCGCCATCGCGGCGTCGCCCACGATGATGACCTTATAGTCGCTGTCCAGATTGCGGAACATCCATTCCGTCTCAATCCATTCGCCGTTCTCGCACTCCGGCGTCTTGTAGAGATTGGAATAGATGCAGTTATGGAAAAAATAAGTCTTCACATCCTTATAGTGGTTCGACTTGTGCACCGACTGGAACAGTTCGCTAAGAAGCGTCGTGTAGGGGATCATAGTGCCGCCCGAATCCATGAGAAGCAGGAGTTTCACCGCATTTTTGCGGGGCTTTTCCATCACGATCTGCAGGCAGCCGCCATTGTTGCAGGTAGCGTCTATGGTGCCGTTAATGTCAAGTTCCGTCTCCGGAATATCGAGCTTCGTGGAAAACTGCCGGAGTTTTCTGAGCGCCATCTGAAACTGTCGGTTATCCAGCACCTTGTCATTGCGGAAATCCCGATATTTCCGTGCGCCCACCACCTGAAAGGCGGACTGGTAGCCGGTGGTGCCGCCCACGCGGATGCCGCCCATGTTGCCGCCCATGTTGCCAAAGGACGTCTTTCCCATCGTGCCGATCCAGTAGCTGCCGCCGTTGTGCTCCTCGTCCTGGTCGCGCAGCCTGTCCTTGAATTTGTTCTCGATATCGTCCTTGTCGAGCGTAACCACTTCCTGATTCATCTCGTGGCGCATCTCTTCCATCATTTCCTGCAATTCCGGCTTATCCAGCCAGCGCAGCATATTCTTACTAATCTCGTTCTCCGATTGGATCCCCTTAAAGACCTCGTCAAACGCCATATCGAACTTGTCAAACTCGGTCTCCGACTTGACCAGGATCATCCGCGCCAGATAGTAAAATTCCGTCAGGCTGCTGTGGCATAAGCCCTGCTGCAGAGCGTCCTGCAAGGTCAGCCACTCGCTTAAGGACACGTCAAGCCCTTTCTCTTTTAAAGTGTAAAAAAATTTACTGAACATAGCGTTCTCCCAAAAAACAACGAGTGTTATATATCAGTCCGTCCTGCCCTTTACCGTCTCCAGATCTTCGTCCTTTTTCACCACGACGCCGATGAAAGGCAGTTCCTGCCGCAGCTTATCCGTGGGAATGCCGCCGATCTGCAAGGCGTTGATCCAGTCGATCAGTTCCGAGGTGCTGGGCTTCTTGCGGATATCTTTCATGGAACGGATCCAGTAGAACACTTCCATCGCGTCCTTTAAGAGTTTTTCCTCCACATCGGGATAATGCGTGCGCACGATCTCCTCCATCAGCGCCTGATCCGGAAAGTCGATATAATGAAAGATACATCTTCGAAGAAACGCGTCCGGCAGCTCTTTCTCCGCATTGGAGGTAATGATCACGATGGGGCGGTGTTTCGCCTTGACCGTGCGCTTCGTCTCATGGATATAAAACTCCATCTGATCCAGCTCCCAGAGCAGGTCGTTGGGAAATTCCAGATCCGCCTTGTCGATCTCGTCGATCAGTAAGATCACCTGTTCGTCCGATTCAAACGCCTCTCCCAGCTTTCCCAGCTTGATATAGTGGGCGATATCATCCACGCCCTCCTCGCCGAACTGCCCGTCGTAGAGACGCTGGATCGTGTCGTACATGTAAAGCCCGTCCTGCGCTTTGGTCGTGGACTTGATATTCCAGATGATCAGCTTCTTGCCAAGAGACGCCGCCACCGCCTGCGCCAGCATCGTCTTGCCGGTGCCGGGTTCCCCTTTGACCAAAAGGGGCTTCTGCAAAGCGATCGCCACATTGACGCTCGCCAGAAGCTGCTCGGACGCCACATATTCCGCCGTACTCTCAAATTTTGTATTTGCTCCGCTCATAAAAACCTCATTTCTGTGTGATTTTTTACACGCTTTCCCATTTTTCTGATAAGACCGCCCTGTTTCTTGCACGTCTGCTAAATTTATGTTACGATATTTCAAGCACAAAAGCAAGCGGTTCTTGCGGTCAGAGACCAAGCGAGCCGCATAGAGAAAGGATTATGGATCATGGCAGACGCAAATAAAAAAACAAGCCTCTCCTTCGAGGTATTTCCGCCGAAAAAAGAGGAAGAATTTGAGAATATATTCACTTTTCTGCGGGAAGTGGCAAAACTTTCCCCCGATTTCATCAGCTGCACCTACGGCGCGGGCGGCTCCCGCGCGGGAAAAACCATCGAGATCGCGTCCTTTATCCAAAAGGAGCTTAAGATCGACGCCATCGCCCACATCACCTGCGTGGGCTTTACCCGGGCGGACCTTACAGAGAACTGTGAAGCTTTGGAAGCTGCGGGCGTAACCCATGTGCTCGCGCTGCGCGGGGACAGACCGCAGCATATGACGGACGAACAGTTTGACAGCCGGGAGTTTTTCTATGCCACGGATCTGGTCAGATACTTGAAAAAACACACCTCTTTGCAGATCTCGGGCGCCTGTTATCCGGAAAAGCACTTTGAATCGCCAAGCCTTGATGAGGATTTAAAACACCTGAAAGAAAAAGTAGATGCGGGCGTCACTTCGCTGGTGACGCAGATGTTTTTTAATAACGACTGTTATTATCGCTTTATGGAAAAAGTGCGGGCTATGGGCATTACCGTGCCCGTCCATGCGGGGATCATGCCCATCACGACCGCGAAACAGCTTGGCACCACCGTATCCCTCTCCGGTTCCTCTGTCCCCAAAGAGCTGGCGGACATCATCGCAGCTTACGGAGACGATAAGGAGGATATGCGCAAAGCGGGCATCGACTATGCCGTGCGCCAGATCCTTGATCTGAAAAAAAACGGAGTAGACGGGATCCACATCTACTCCATGAATAAGCTGAAAACAACGACGGAAATCTGCGCACAAATCTCCTGATATCTATTATTGTTCTCCCAGGATGATATCAAGCATTTCCCGCGGTGTAACCACGAACGGTTTCTCCGGGAAATGTCTGATATTGCCGGTAATCAGATACGCATTTTCACTTTTTCTCTCTTCCATGACGATTTCATAAAAAATACGATCCTTTTTATCCGGAAATATCTCTGTCATGTCAACTTCATCAGCTTCAACAAATATACCCCCTGTTTCCATATTTTCCATTACATCATGGATAATCCTTTCCGTAAAATGAAATTTCGGTCGTCTGAGTACCTCCCGATATTCTTTTACAATCCGCTCATTCATAACAGGAACAATCAGACCTGTAAAAACCAATTCCATTATATTACCGGGAACTGAATCTCGTTTAAGCATCGCCGAGACAAGCACATTCGTATCAATCACCGCATAATATTTCATCGTACCCTCTTATTTTCTTGTCTCCGCAATTTCCGCATTGATCTCATCTAACGTCATGTCCGATATTCCATTTTCCTCTGCGATACGACTTGCTTCTCGCATTGCCTCTACCGCCCTGTTTCCTGATCGTTCCTCTAACTTCATACTAAATGGGATTCCATTTTCCTGAATCAGTTTTGAAATGCACATGCGCATATATGTCGGAAGATCAATTCCAAGGCGTTCACAAATATCCGCCGCTTTTATTCTGGACGCATCATCTGTACGAAACTGCACCAATGAATTTGCCATAACATCATCTCCTTATTATTCTATTATGCCATGTTTTGAAAACATTTGCAAACATTTATAATCATTTGATGACAGCAGGCATGTTTTATACATGGCGCCTCTCCTCTTTACGCCTCCTCCCAGGGAATCAGGGGATTCTCGATCTTTTTATCGCGCAGCATCAGGTTTTTCACCGCTTCGTCCACGGGCATCCCGCCAAACAGCACCGCGTTCACCTGCTCGATGATCGGCAGTTGGACGTGGTATTTTTCCGCCAGTCCCATAGCCGCTTTTGCGGAATAAACGCCCTCCACCACCATCTTGACCTCGTCCATCGCCTGCTCCATCGTATAGCCTTTTCCGATGAGTATTCCGGCGCGGCGGTTTCTGGAGTGCATGGACGCGCAGGTCACGATCAGGTCCCCGATTCCGGTCAGACCGCTGAATGTCTCGATCCTGCCGCCCATCGCAAGACCGAGCCTTGCGATCTCCGCGATGCCTCTGGTGATGAGCGCCGCTTTCGTATTATCGCCATAGCCGAGACCATCAGCGATACCCGCCGCAAGCGCCACCACGTTCTTCAATGCCGCGCCCAGCTCCACGCCGAGCACATCGGGCGTGATATAGACGCGGAACACCTCGTTCATAAAGATATTCTGCAAGTATTCCGCCGTCGCTTTTTTCTTCGCCGCCACCACGATGGTGGTGGGAATGCCTCTGCCCACTTCTTCCGCGTGGGAGGGACCGGAAAGCACCGCTGTTTCCGCCTGCGGGATCTCCTCCTCTATGATCTGCGACAGGGTCATCAGGGTCTTCTCCTCGATTCCTTTCGCCACATCGACGATAATCTGTCCCGCTTTCACAAAGGGCGCCATAGACGCCGAGGTGCTTCTGGTATAGGGGGACGGCACCGCCAGCACGAGCACGTCTTTTCCCGTCACCGCCGCCTCAAGATCCGTCGTAAAGATCATATCTTCCGGCAGTCTGACGCCCGGCAGCTTCTCCTTATGCTCATGTTCCTTTTGTAACATCTCGATCTCGGCTTCCATGATTGACCAGACCGTGACCCGATGCCCGTTTTTGTAAAGAAGCACCGCCAGCGCCGTGCCCCAGCTTCCCGCGCCTATGATACTGATATCCGCCATAGTCTACTCTCCGCTTTCTTCGTTATTTTTCTGATGGGTGAGATACGTCTTCCGCTCCGTCCCGCCAAGGAGCCTTTTGATATTCTCCCTGTGCATCCAAAACGCCATGACCGTCAACAGCGCAAGGATCACATACATTTCGATCAGATATGCCTGCGTCATGCCAAAGACGCCCATCTGCCCCAAAATGACCGTCTCGATCAGAAACCCTGCGTACACAAGGAGCGATCCCAGCGACACATAGTGCGTGATAAAAAACGTGCCGAAGAACACGATGACGCCCATCGGGATCAGATAGGGATGAAACGCCAGGATCAATCCCGCCGTTGCCGCGATTCCCTTTCCGCCCTTAAATTTCAGATAAAAGGGAAAGTCGTGACCGATGATGGCGCCCGCCGCCGTATACATCTTTAAGAGATAAATCATATCGGGATGAGAGTTATCAAAAATAACACCCGTTATGACAACTGCCAGAATACATTTCATAATGTCCCCGAACAGCACCAGAACCCCCGCTTTTGTCCCGAATACCCGCAGCGTATTGGTCGTCCCCGCATTGCCGCTCCCGTAGTTTCTGATATCCACGCCGTGCAGTCTTCCATAGATATACGCTGTCTGGAACAAACCAAACACATATCCGATCAATAAACAAATCACCCTTACCACTTTATTTGCTGTCCTTTCTCTCTCTGACAAAAAATTTCAGAGGCGTTCCCGCAAATCCAAAAGTCTCCCGAATCTGGTTCTCCAGATACCGCAGATATGAAAAGTGCATCAGTTCTTTATCATTGACAAACAGCACGAAAGTCGGAGGCTTCACCGCAACCTGCGTCGTATAGTAGATGCGCAGCCGTCTCCCCTTATCCGCAGGGGGCTGCTGCAACGCCACCGCCTCCGTCACGATCTCGTTCAGGACGCCCGTTGCCACGCGCATGGAGTGATTCTCATTCACCGCGTCGATCACATCGTAGAGTTTCATCAGACGCTGCCCGCTCACCGCCGAGATAAACAGGATCTCCGCATAGGACATAAAGGAGAGCACCTGCCTAATCTTCTGCGTATATTCGTTGACGGTCTTGTTATTCTTTTCCACGGCGTCCCACTTATTCACGGCAATGATGACCGCCTTTCCCCGGTCATGGGCGATGCCGGCGATCTTGGCGTCCTGTTCGGTCACGCCCTCCACCGCGTCGATCACGAGCACTGCGATATCCGCCCGCTCCACCGCCGACACCGTGCGGATGATCATGTAGCGTTCCAGTTCTTCCTTGATCTTATTCTTCCTGCGAAGCCCCGCCGTGTCAATAAACACATACTCTTTGCCGTCATGCGTGATCTCCGTATCCACCGCGTCTCTGGTCGTGCCCGCGATATCCGAGACGATCAGGCGTTTTTCCCCGATCAGGCGGTTGATGATGGAGGACTTTCCGACGTTCGGCTTCCCGACGATGGCGACTTTGATGCGGTCATCCTCTTCTTCCCGGGTCGTCTCCTCCCCGAAATGGGAGATCACCTCGTCCAAAAACTCGCCTAACCCCTGCCTGTTCACCGCAGAGATAGGATAAGGCTCGCCGATGCCCAGATTGTAAAACTCATAGACGTCCGCCATGTACTTTTGATAGCTGTCCACCTTGTTGACCGCCAGGACTACGGGCTTTCTCGCGCGCCGCAGCATATCCGCCACCTGATGGTCCGCATCCTGCAGTCCCTGCTGCACATCGACCAGAAAAACGATCACGTCCGCCGTATCCATCGCGATCTGCGCCTGCTCCCGCATCTGGGAGAGGATGATATCCTTGCTGTCCGGCTCGATGCCGCCGGTGTCGATCAGGGTAAAACTGCGGTCCAGCCAGGTGACGTCCGCATAGATCCGGTCTCTGGTAATACCCGGCGTATCCTTTACGATCGCTATCTTTTCTCCTGCCAAAGCATTGAACAGTGTGGATTTTCCGACATTCGGCCGCCCCACGACCGCCACAATGGGTCTGGTCTGTTTCTTACTCATCGTTTCCTCTATTTCCGGTCCCAAAAACTCCTCCCGGAATTTTTCAACCTTTCTCCATGCCTCATAAATCTCACATACCGCTTGATTTTACAACATCCGAACGTGGTTGTAAAGGCTATTCGGACAATTTTCAAATACCCTTGACACGCCGCCGCATTGCTGTTATATAATTTATCTGTACAGAGGTATCATACCACATTCCTTTACGCAGGAAAAGAAAAAATGCGCGCATTCCGCGCACTGAATTATAGGAGAAATCATGCCTAATACAGAACAATTGGAACATTCTATGCCGGTAGCCGCAGTCAAGCTCCTTGCACCGAAAGCGGCGCTTCCCCTGGCGGAAAAGATCAATCACCATCTGGTGGAATACCGCAAAAGCCTGAAAAACAATGTCAAAAACGACCCCGCTTTTCACGGCTATATGGAAGACAACTATCTCATGGAAGTGGAGTGTCCGCGTTTCGGCACGGGAGAGGGCAAAGCCATTCTGCACGATTCCGTCCGCGGCAAGGACATCTTTCTCCTGACGGACGTCTGCAACCACAGCATCACCTACAGTATGAACGGCTTTACGAATCATATGTCGCCCGACGACCACTATCAGGACTTGAAGCGGATCATCTCCGCCATCAACGGCAAAGCGCACCGCATCAACGTGATCATGCCTTTTCTCTACGAAAGCAGGCAGCATAAGAGAAACGGACGCGAATCGTTAGACTGCGCTTACGCGATCAAAGAACTCATGGATATGGGCGTTTCCAACTTTATCACATTCGACGCCCACGACCCCAGAGTACAGAACTCCGTCCCCATCAAGGGCTTTGACAACTTCACGCCGCCCTACCAGTTCATCCGTGCGCTTTTGCGCATGGAAAAGAATCTCATCATCGACAAGGAGCACACCATCGTCATCAGCCCCGACGAGGGCGCGCTCGACAGGGCCGTATACTTTGCGAACGTGCTGGGCGTTGACACGGGCATGTTCTACAAACGGCGGGACTACTCCACCATCATAGACGGCAAGAACCCCATCGTAGCCCACGAATTTTTGGGAGACAACATCGACGGCAAGGACGTCATCGTCATCGACGACATGATCTCCTCCGGCGGCAGCATGATCGACACGGCAAAGCAGTTAAAAAAGATGAACGCCAAGCGGGTCTTTGTCTGCTGCACTTTCGGGCTTTTCACGGACGGTTTAGCCGCTTTCGACGCAGCCTACGAAAACTGCTACATCGACCGCGTCGTGACGACAAACCTCTGCTACCAGCCGCCGGAACTGCGTGACAAGCCCTATTACATCGAGGCGGACATGAGCAAATTCATCGCCTCCATCATCGACTTTATGAACCACGACGCCTCTATGGCGAACATCTACACGCCTACGGATAAGATCCACCAGATCCTGGCGAAATACAACAACCGCGAAGTAAGCGGGCTGGATATCTGATATCCAACCCGCTTTTACGTTTTCAATATCGTATGTTATTTTATTCTGTGCCCCCGAGATCCGCAACGCGGAGCTCGCGCAGTAAGTTCTGTTCTGCAAGAACTTACTGCGGTTAATCTCCGAAGGAATTTACTGCATGGGAAATGTTAAAAATACCTTGAACAGATCCCCGTCCAATTCGATCTCAAATGTCCCGCCCTGCGCGAGCGTCAGGTTCTTTGCGATGGACAGCCCGAGACCGCTCCCCTCCGTCGTTCGGGACTCGTCGCCCCTGATAAAGCGCTCCGTCAGCTCCTCCGGCTTGCAATTCAGGTAATTCTCAGAAATGTTCTTGATGCTGACCTGAACGCGCTCCTCCTTGCCATACTGATCCATCGAAACGTACACTCTGGTCCCGGGCATGGCGTACTTATAAATATTGTTGAACAGATTCTCCATCACCCGCCAGATGCGGCGGCTGTCCGCCTCCACCACGACATTCGCGGTATTCACGTTCATCACCGTGACAAGACCTTTCTCCTCAAACTTCTCGGAAAATTCCCCGATGGTCTGGTTCATCAGTTCGGTCAGATTGATCCGCTCAAACTGTAAACTGATGGTGCCCGACGTGATCTTGCTCGCTTCCACCAGATCGTCCGTCAATTGTTTTAAGCGCTGTGATTTCTCGTCCAGCACGCGGATGTAGTCCCGCGCCTTTTCGCTCCCCACCTGCTCCCTCTTTAAGAGATCCACATAGTTGATGATGGAAGTTAAGGGCGTCTTAATATCGTGGGAGACGTTCGTGATCAGATCCGCCTTCATGCGCTCATCTTTCATGCTGATCTCCACGGCTTCCTGAATCCCCTTGCCGATGCTGTTTACGGAGAGCGCAAGCGCCTTATTGTCCCCGTGCAGCCCCTCCGTGTCGATCTGGTGTTCGACATGTCCTCCGGCAATGGTCTCAATGCCCTCCACGATGCCCTGCCGCTCTTTTGCATCCCGGTAAAACATCACACCGACAGCCGCATCGACCGCGCAAGTCAGAAGGATGAGGAGCACATCCGCGCCGCCTCCATTCACTCTGACGGCAATAAAAGACATCAGCAGATTAAACAGCAGGAAAATCCCGTAGGGTACCCATGTGCGCAGAACGACACCGCCGTTGTCATACACCTTCCAAACAAATTCTTTCAGGCTGCCGATCAGACGGCGCAGATAAGAATTTGCATACAGGGTCCGCGCCTTGATCCGCCTGACCAGACTGTAAAAGAAGAACGTAAAGATCACATCCGCCGCAAAGACCCCGATCAGTACCGTCGCAATAAACCAATCCTGCCGCACCGCCTCCCTGTAAAACGTCAGATCTGTGGGATCGATCCCCGCGATGCCCGCTGCCACGACACACACCCAGCCTGTCAGCAAAAACACACCTGCCGCAAGGAGCAGCGCCGCCTCCGTCGGAATCCTGTCAAATGTTCCTAATTCAGTATACTTGTTTCCCGCCTCGTCATATGCCCTGCCGGACATCATGGTCTGCCAGACAAAGAGCGCCAGATAGAGGATCCCCGCAAGGAGCGCCGTCAGCGCCCACTGCCAGAGATTCGGCAGATACTCCTTTCCCTGCCGGAACGCATCCATAGCAGGATAGGCGGTATCCACACTGATCCAGATCCGGACATCCTCCGGGTAGGCATAGGCATACTGCTGTAAGATCTGCCGCATCGTGCTCTCCTCAATCGTGGTGTTGGTCCGGTACGTCATGTCTGCCGGACTGTAGTAGAGATAAGGCATCTTCGGCTGCCTGACATCTCCCCCGCCGGAAAGATAGTCCATCCACCGCAGCGTCTCGCTTCTGTCCCCGCTGTCCGCCGCCATATTGCTGTAATACTGCCTGCTCTCCTCCGCCGCCCTTTCGATCAAAAAGCGCACATTGGAGTTCTCTTTCTTAAAATACTCCTCTCCGTCAAGATACTCCTCATAATTATAAGAAAGACTCTGTGCCGCAGTCCTGACCTGATCGCAGAGCGTATAATACTGCTCCCAGTCGGAGACATAATCCTCCAGATTCTTTCCCTCCGCTGTCTGATAGCGATTGACCAGAACGCTGTACGCATAAAGTGCCTCTTCCTCATAGGGATTGATGACCACAATCTCCGGTTCCTCCCGTTCCTCTGTGTGATCTCCCAGCGCGCTTGCAGGCTGATAATCTTTCACAAAACCGGAATCGCTTTCTATGACCTCATATTTCACGGAAAGCTCCCCGCCTGCGGCAGCTTTCGGTCTGCTGCTCACCACCTGCGTGGTCTTTGCCAGAAAAGCCTCCGCCTCAGCCTCCGTCATCTCCTCTACCGTCATTTCAAAACCGTATTTCTGCCATTTGAGCAGATCCTCCAGTCGATAGACCGCCGTTACATAGTCCCCGGAAATCCCCTCATTCCGATGGTTATATGCCGTCACGTCCACGAGTTTCTCCCCGTCAAAAGCGCCCTCTGTCTCCATCTGGCTGCTCACCACGCCGAAACGGATGAGATCCGCCGCCGTATAACCCAGAATTCGCTGAAAGACCGCAGAATCCTCAAACTCCTTTCCTGATTCCATATGGAAGATCAGGTCCGTAAAACTGCCGCCTGCATTCATTCCCTCAAAGCGCACCGTGCCGCAGGCGACCGTCACGATCAGAGACAGGACCGTGACCGCAAGCGCGGCGTGCTGTAAGATGCGCAGAAAGGTTCGCAGACCGCGTCTGGTCTTTCTTGGTTTCTCTTTCTTTCCCTTTTCTTCCGCTTCTTTTTCAGCTCTTTCAATAACATGTGTTATTCCATTTGATTCGATGGATTCCGCCGTCTCCGGCACTCCGCTTTTTTCTCTTTCCTCTGTCCCCATGTTTTCCTCCGCTCTGCGCCCGTCTGGCTTCTACACACTCTTCTCGACCTTGTACCCCACGCCCCACACGACTTTCAAGTAGCGCGGCTCCTTGGGGTTGATCTCGATCTTTTCCCGGATATGCCTGATATGCACCGCCACAGTGTTGTCCGCACCGATGGCCTCCTCGTTCCAGATGCTTTCATAGATCTGGTCGATGGAAAATACCCTGCCGCAGTTCTTTACCAGGAGCAGAAGAATGTTGTACTCGATGGGCGTCAGTTTCACAAGTTCCCCGTCTACCGTAACCTCTTTGGTCTCATCGTTGATACTGAGCCCGCCCACCTGGAACAACGCGTTGTTCTCCGTGTTGAGATTTCCCAGCGTGGTATAACGGCGGAGATTGGATTTTACCCGCGCCACCAGTTCCATCGGATTAAACGGCTTTGTGATATAGTCGTCCGCACCGATGTTTAAGCCCAGGATCTTGTCGTTATCCTCCGATTTTGCCGTGAGGAAGATGATCGGAACGCTGGAATACTCCCGAATCTTTAAGGTCGCATGGATCCCGTCAAGCTTCGGCATCATAATGTCGATGAGAAGCAGATGGATCTGCTGCTCCTTTAAGATGCGGATCGCCTCCTGCCCGTCGTAAGCCTTAAAGATCGTATAACCCTCCTGCATCAGATAGATCTCGATCGCGTCCACGATCTCCCTGTCATCGTCGCACACCAGTATGTTTGCCATGATTCTCCTCTCTTTCGTAAACTGCTGGATTTATTACAACAAATAAAGATAAAGGAATAGATGGGAATTTCTTTAATACTTTCTTAATTTCCGTTTAGACCCAAAAAAGCGCCAAGATTTCCCCGCTGTCCGCGGCTTGCTCTGTGAGAAAATAAATAACCGCTGTTATGGCAAGTGCAGAGATCCGTCACCTGGATCTTTTCCGCCGGGATCCCCGCCTCCGTGAGCACGATCTCATTAGCCTTCCAAAGATCAAGCTGATACTTGCCGCCGCCCTTTTTGCGGAGGATCTCATCCGCCTGCCCTGCTCCCCGAAAGCTTTCCGCAAAAGCCTGCGCCACATCCTCGCTGATCTCGTAACATTCCTGACAGATGGATGGTCCGATCACGGCTGTCAGATCTGCGGGATTCGTCCCATAGACTTCGCGCATCTTCTCCGCCACGCACCGTCCCATGCGGGCGGCGGTCCCCCGCCAGCCGGAATGCGCCAGCGCGATTGCCCGCCTCTTTTCATCCACAAAATAGAGCGGAACACAGTCCGCATAAAAGGTGGCAAGATACACGCCCGGTTCATCCGTGAGCAAGCCGTCCACATCCCGATAATCCTTTGGCTTAGTGACGCCCTTGCCGCCGTCCTGCCTGCCGACGACCCGCAGATTGGTGGTGTGGGTCTGGTCGGAGCAGACGATGTCCTCCACGCCGCAAGAGAGAACAGCCGCGATGCGCCTGAAATTCTCATCCACCGCCGCTTTTTCGTCGCCTCTGGTATAGCTTAGGTTCATGGAACGGTAGATGCCCTCGCTTACGCCGCCCATCCTCGTGGAAAACAAATGACTCACCCAGTCAATCCCCTCCAAGATTGGAAACGTGAGATAAACAAGGTCTCCTTTCTGATTGATCCGCACCTGTCTATGATTCTGATGTCTGTGCCAGTCCATGTGATACTCCCTTCTATCTGTCTCTGTCAAGTCAGATGCTTGCGAAACGCGGCTCAATGTTCTGCAGATTGCGGAAGCAGTATAATCATAAGCAGACCCTTGCAGAGCGTCAGCGCTTAACGAGGTTTGGAGTTGCAACGTAACTCCACGAGTTTAGCGTCTGTTACGCTCGGAATGGAGCGCAAGCGCGTCTGCGTTGATCATACTGCTTCCACAAGCTCAATCACCATAAATGCGTTTCGCGTTACTAAATCCTATTTGTACGTCATGTAATCAAACGCATTCTTGATCCAGGTGACCCTCTCCCCATCCACCGCCACCACATCGAAGCGCAGCGGCGTATCCTCCGCCAGCCGATGCAGCACACGGTAATAATCCGCCACCTGGCAGATCTTTTTCTGCTTGGCAGCTCCGACCGCCTCAGCCGCGCTGCCTTTACTCTTTCCGGCGCGGTACTTCACCTCAAAAAAGACGAGATATGCCCCGTCATAGCCGATCAGGTCGATCTCACCCTGCCTGCATCGAAAGTTCCGCTCTGTAATCTTTACGCCTCCGGAAAGTAAATAGGCACAGACTTCCTGTTCCTTCTGTGCCCCTTTTTTTCTCGTATTCATCCTCAAGTACCTTTCGCCATCTTGGCTTTCACCTTGTCCACGGAATCCACAAAGACTAAGATCTCCGCCACCACTTCGTAGAGTTCCGGCGGGATCATATCCCCAATCTCCAGACGGGAAAGCGTATCCGCCAATTTGTCGTCCCTGTGAATCGGCACATCCGCCTCTTTTGCCCGCTCGATGATGCGCTCCGCAAGCGCGCCTTTTCCAGACGCTATGACGCGGGGCGCCTCATCATCCGGATCATATTCCAGCGCGATCGCCTGTTTCACTTTTTCCCGTTTCTCTTTCATATCATCTCTCCATACTCCATACAGAGAATGCCGATTTTGGGCATTCTCTTGCGCAAGACTTAGAATTTCTTGGCGTCCCGTCCAATGGCGGGACGTCTTTAGAAATTCTTCTTGCGCTATGCCCTCATATCAAAGGAAGTCCTGCTTAAGACCGAAATATTCTTCTGCTGATGGAGGAGCGTCTGCATGATGGATTCCTCCGCTTCCTCTTCTCCCGCGTCTTTCACGCTCATCTGCGTTTTCAGGGAATACCCCCTGCCTGTAAGCCTTTCGTTCAAAATGTCGATATGCTTCTCGATCAGAAGAAGCGCATCCTCGTCCGCCACCGTAAAATTCGTGGACACCTGCTTTTCTTTCATGGTCACATACACGTCAAGCGGCCCCAGATGCTCCATATCCAGATGCAGGAGCGCGCTGACCTGCCCGTCTTTCGCCGCCAGATTCTTTTTGTTCGTGTAGACGTAAAGGTCTCCGTGCGCCTCGTTTCCCAGCATTTTTAAAGGAAGCTGCACATAGGCGTAAAGGTGGTTCATCTGGTTCATAAAATCCACATTATTCTGGAGATTCTGTACGCTTCTTGCCGCAGGCGCATCCGCTTTCCCTGCCAGATCGAGCGCCTGATTCAGTCTCGCCGTCTGCTCCCTGATCCGCTCGTAAAGCTGTTCCACCTGCTTTTTATCCGCCACTTCCCGCGGCTCGATCGTCCACTGACGACCGATCTCTTCTTTCAATAACGCCTGAAATTCTTTCCCGCCAAGAAGCCGCTGCATGTCCCGCTCCGGAATCTCGCCGCGCATCGCTTTCGGAAGAAGATTCTTGATGAGATCCAGCACGTCTTTCGGCGGCAGATTCCCGCTCTTTACCTGCTCCGCGGATTTTTCCTCCACGCCAAGCCTCCGGAGAGACTCTCCCAGATGTTCCCACTGTTCTCCGGTAAGCGCCGTCTGTCTGAGCGCTGCGCCCTCTTCTCCGCTCTCACGCGTCCCCGCCGCTTCCTGCTCCTGCGCCGCCGCCTGTTCCGCGGCTGTCTGCGGATTCTGTCCCGTCTGCGCTGTCTGTACTGCCGCTTCCGGATTCCCCGCAGCCTGTGCTGTCTGTGCCGCCGCTTCCGGATTCTGTGCCGTCTCCGCGCTCTGTGCCGCCTGCGGATCCTGTGCGGTCTGCTCTGCACCGCCCTCTGTCACTGCTTCCTGCCCGGGATTTACGGTGACAACGCCCTCTTCCCCGGTTTCCGCCGCAAAGGCATCGAGCACCGCCTCATAAAAGAGGAGCGCTTTCTCGCCCTGCCCTTCCTGCACAAGTTCCTGAAACACCTGCGGCAGTTCTTCCGCGATCTGATGCGCGCTGCCAAGGATCTGATGGTTTGCATGCAGATACTGCTCAAACTGTTCGATATTCTCCGCCGTCACGGGCAGCCCCAGCTTTGTCATCTGTATGATGGACGCCGGATTCTGCCCCGGAAACTCCATGATCTGCCTGCTCATGTTCAGGATGGATTCCTTGTCGATGGGCATCCCCTCTTCCATCATTCGGGCTACCATCTCGATATTCCCCGCCGTCTCCGGCATGGACGCCGCCGCAAGCGCCCGCAGGATCGTGGCGGAATTTGCCGTGTTTGTGTAAAGAGGCGCAAGGGACATGAACGAGCTGCTGTTTGCCTTGATCTCAAAACTCAGCATCTGCCCCAATGCGAGACTCACATTTTTGTCGATCTTTGCGCTGATGGAAAAATCCTGCGCCAGCTCGATCTGCACCGAATTGCCGTCGCGGCCCACCACCATGCCCTGTATGGTCTGCCCTGGTTTTAGAGCGCGCACTTCATTTTGCAGGCGCATGAGCCGTTCTCCCTTGCCCACGCCCGCAGCCGCCCTTGCCTCGTCAGCCGCCCGAAGACTCTGATTCTCTTTTTTTTGGATATTTCCCAGATTCAAATGCCTTACCTCGTCAATCTTCTCTGCAAAAATGCGTGATAAATGACCGTCTGTGAATGGGGCAGGGTCCGTACTGTCTGAGCGCCTCTATGTGCGCCTGCGCCCCGTAGCCTTTGTTGGAAGCAAAACCGTACATCGGATAGACCTCATCGTACTGCACCATGAGGCGGTCTCTCGTCACTTTCGCCACAATGCTCGCCGCCCCGATGGAAATGCTTTTGGCGTCGCCTTTGATAATGGGCACCTGTCTGATATCCACGCCCGGGATCGTTACGGCGTCGTTCAATAAAATATCAGGTGTTATTTCAAGTTTCCCGATCGCTTCCCGCATTGCCTCGTAGGTCGCCTGCAAAATATTGATCTCGTCGATCCGTTCCGGGGAACTGTAACCGAGCCCTACCGCCACCGCTTTTTCCATAATGACGTCATAAAGTTCCTCTCTCTTTTTTTCGGAGAGTTTCTTGGAATCATTGATATATAAGATATCACAATCTTTCGGCAAAATGACCGCGCCCGCCACCACGGGTCCGGCAAGCGGTCCTCTGCCCACCTCATCGATGCCGCAGATATACGCGCAGGCGCTATACTCTTTCTCGTAGCGTTTCAGCGCCTCCGTCCTCTCGACTTCCCTTTCATGGGCAAGAAGACGTTTTTTTGCCTGTAAGAGCGCCGCCTGCACCCCCGCCCGCTCGTCCGCCTCATAGCTTGAAAACAAAGCAGGCAGCTCACTGAGTGCCGCCGCCTGTAGTTTTTGTCTGATCGTACTGATCTTTTCTTCCATCGTAACCCCAAACTCCCTGTTTTACTTTTGTATCGCGCCATCCGCCCTGTCAACGATGTCTGACAAATCCCAGCTTGTCAAAGGGCCAGATGCGCAGCCACGCCCTGCCAATGATCTTCTCCCGCTTGATATTGCCGACCGTCGGATCCCTGCCGTCCATACTGTTATTTCTGTTATCTCCCATGACAAAATATTCGTCCTGCCCCAGTTTGACCGGCTCGATCGCCCTGCCGGGATTCTGGATGACCTCTTTGCCGTAACTTTCCTCTAACAGCGCATCGTCGATATAGATGTTCCCCTCCTCGTCGATCTGCACCGTCTCTCCCGGAAGCCCGATGATCCGCTTGATAAAAAAGACCTCCTCCTGCCCCTGCAAAAAGGGAAACACGATGATATCATAGCGTTCCGGATCGTGGAACCGATAACTGATCTTATCGACGATGAGATTGTCCGCGTCACTGAGCGTCGGCTCCATAGAACTGCCCTGCACCTGTGTTCTCTGCCCCACAAAATGGATCACCAGATAGACCACGCACAAAACGCCCAGCAGATACAGGCTTGTATTTAAGATCTCCCGCAGTACATTTTTCATTCTGCCATCTCCTTATTGTTCTTCACAGGTCTCCAGCGTGATCCTGCCGATCCTGCCGCTTCTGAAATCATCCAGCAAAAGCGCCGCCGCTTTTTCCAAGTCCGGCTCCTGCCCCTTTTTGTAGCATTTTCGATTCTCGCAGATCATCCGGAGCATCTGCACGGATGTGATCTCCTCCGCGCCCTCCTCCGCCTGATAACGCGCAAGCAGCGGCTGTCTGTACCGGAGAAGCAGATCATCGAGAAGTTCCATTGCCAGTTCCGTCATCTGCAGGATCTCATCATTCATGGAACCGATCATCGCCAGACGCTTTCCCACTTCCTCGCTCTCAAACTTCGGCCAGAGGATGCCCGGCGTGTCGAGCAGTTCCAGCTCCTTATTCAGGCGGATCCACTGTTTCCCTTTGGTCACGCCCGGCTTGTTTCCGGTCTTCGTACATGCCTTTCCCGCAAAAGAATTGATGAAAGTCGATTTCCCCACATTGGGGATGCCGACCACGATTGCACGGACGGGACGGTTTTTGATACCGCGTTTCCTATCCCGCTCCAGTTTTTCTTTACAGGCTTCCTGCACTTTCGGGCGGATCGCCTTAAGCCCCTGCCCCGTTTTTGCATTGATCTCCAGCACATGGAAGCCCTGCTCTTCAAAATACGCCATCCAGCGCCTGTTCTCCGCGGGATCCGCCAGATCCGATTTATTCAAGAGGACCAGGCGCGATTTATTCTTTCCCAGCTCATCAATATCCGGATTCCTGCTTGCGAGCGGTATTCTGGCATCCACAAGTTCGATCACCAGGTCGATCAGGCTGATATTTTCCTGCATCATGCGCTTTGCCTTCATCATGTGCCCGGGATACCACTGGTAGTTCATCTCATTTCTCCTCGTTTCAATCTACTCGATCATCCCTGCCGTTTCCTCCCCGATCGCCAGATGAAACCACGCCTTGCCGATGATCGTATCTTTCTTTACCGCGCCGATATTGCCGGAGCGGCTGTCCTCGCTGCTGTTGCGGTTATCTCCCAGAACGAAGAATTCATCCGAGGACAGATGGATCTCATTCTGCGCGATCCCGGGATCGACGATCTCGTCGAACCGTTCATCCTCCGCAAGCATCAGCCCGTCTATGTACACATTTCCCTCCCGGATCTGTACGGTCTCTCCGGGAAGACCCACCACGCGTTTCACATAAAAGTGGGAGTTCTCATTGCCGTTTGGCAAAAAGACGATGACGTCCCCCCGCTTCGGCGTGGAAATCCGATAGAGAATGCGGTTCATCAGGATCTCCTGCCCGTTGTACAGGACCGGTTCCATAGAATCTCCGATCACGCTCGTGCGCATCCCCACGGAGAACACGATGACAAATGCCAGAAAGACGGCGACCGCACCGCCCACGAGCAGTTCCGCCGCATCCTTGATGAGTCTCGGATCCAGCCTTTTCTTTTTCTGATAAAAGGTCAAGCCCTTTCTTCTCGCCATCTTCTGCCCTCTCGCAGTTTTCCTCTGAAAGAAAAGAAGATACCTCAAATCATTCTGAGGTATCTGTCTCATCATCTCTTACACTTATTTAACCAGCTCTTTGACCTTAGCTTTCTTACCGACGCGATCTCTCAGGTAATTCAGTTTCGCACGTCTTACCTTACCTCTTCTGACAACCTCCACCTTCTCGACGTTCGGGGAGTGCATGGGCCAGGTCTTCTCAACGCCTACGCCGTTTGACACCTTACGCACCGTAAAAGTGGTCCTGTTGCCGCCGCCCTGGATTTTTAAGACGGTTCCCTCAAAAATCTGGATCCTCTCGCGGTTTCCCTCCTTGATCTTACCGTGTACTTTCACGGTGTCGCCTACGCGGAAGTCGCTCAGATTCTCTTTCAACTGCTCCGCTTCGATTTCTCTGATGATATCGTTCATTTTTCCCTCCTGAAATGCTCCGGATGTTCTTAATACGTCTGTAACAGAGGACCATCTTTCATCACAACATTTATAATTTACCATACAATATGCGCAAATGCAAGTTATTTTTTCTCCGCCGCAGACGGGCGTCTTTCCAGATACCTCTCATACAGATCGGGTCTTCTCTCTTTCGTGCGCAGAAGGGACTGTGTGAGCCGCCAGGCGTCCACCTTTGCGTGATCGCCGGAAAGCAGGACCTCGGGCACCCGCATATCGTGCCAGACCTCCGGTCGGGAATACTGCGGATATTCCAACAGCCCGTCCCCGAAAGACTCCGTCTGCGCCGACTCATCGTTATGCAAAACCCCCGGTACAAGCCTCGCGATCGCATCCACCATCACCATCGCCGCAAGCTCCCCGCCCGTCAGCACATAGTCGCCCAACGAAAGCTCGTCCGTGACGATCTCCGTAAGCACCCGCTCGTCGATTCCCTCATAGTGACCGCACAAAAAGATCAGTTCCTCCTCTTTTGCCAGTTCTTTTGCCGTCTCCTGATGAAAGGGCTTTCCCTGCGGCGTCATATAAATAACGCGCGTTTTTTTATCATGTCCGATTTTGTCCGCCACAGAACGGTACGCATCGTAAACGGGCTGCGCCTGTAGTAACATCCCCGCGCCGCCGCCATAAGTGTAATCGTCCACCCGCCCGTGCTTATTCGTCGTGTAGTCCCTGATATTGACCGCCTCGATGGCGATCTCTCCCCTCTCCGCGGCTCTGCCGAGAATGCTCGTATGCAGCCCCTGCATGACCATCTCGGGGAATAAAGTCAGAATATGAAAATGCAGCATTGTCTATCCCCCGCACTATAATAACCCGTCCATAATATGCACTTCCATCACGCGCCGCTCCATATCGACCTTTTTGATGCACTCTTTGATCGCGGGAAGCAGCACGTCCCCTTCCCCCTCGCGGCTTACCACATAGACGTCGTTTGCCCCGGTGGCGAGCACTTCCTTTAAGACGCCGAACGGCGCGCCGTCCTCCGTCACCACCTGCATCCCGATCATATCCGCCACGAAATATTCATCCTTTTGTAACTTCACCGCCTGCTCGCGGGCAACCAGAAGTTTTCCCCGCTTGTATTTCTCCACGTCGTCGATGGAATCAAGCCCCTGAAATTTTAAGATCGCATACTGCTTAAAAAACTTTACGCCCTCGATCGTGAGAGAAAGCCGCTCCTTTCCGGTATCGAGCGTCACCTGTTTCAGTTTTTGAAAGCGCTTTGCATCATCCGTGGTCGGAAACACCTTCACTTCCCCGCGGATCCCGTGGGTCTGGGTGATCACGCCCACTTGCAGCTCGTCGTTCATAATCCGTCCCCTCATTAAATATCACGCGTTATTTAATTTCCCATACGCGCCCCTGCGCATAACAGGAAACCCGAAACGCCTTGCATTCCGGGTCTGTTCCGTCAGATGATCTCCACATCCACTCTCTTATTTTCCTTCGATGACGCGGCTTTGACAACAGAGCGGATCGCCTTGGCAATGCGCCCCTGTTTGCCGATGACCTTCCCCATATCGGAAGGCGCCACATGGAGTTCCACGGTAATGTTCTTCCCTTCCTCTTTCTGTGTCACCACCACTTCATCGGGGTTATCGACAAGAGCTTTTGCGATCACTTCAACCAATTCTTTCATAGTCTACCTCCAAAAGCATCCTGAACCAACCAGTTGCAAACGCACTTATTTTGTCACGCCAACGGTCTTGAAGATCCTGCTGACGATCTCGGTCGGCTGCGCGCCGTTTGCCAGCCACTTCTTTGCCTCTTCCTCGTTTACCTTGAATGTGCTGGGATCCGTGTTGGGATCGTAGGTTCCGATCTCAGCGATACATCTGCCGTCTCTGGGGGATCTGGAATCCGCCACGACGATCCTGTAAAAAGGATGCTTTTTCTGTCCCATTCTTCTCAATCTGATCTTAACTGCCATTTTCTCTGCCTCCTGTAAAAAATATGATTGTTTTTATTTTTGAAAGCCCTAAAACGGGAATTTCATACCACCCATGCCGCCAAACAGCCCGCGGCCCTTTTTGCCGCCCATCATGCCGGGAAGCTGTTTCATCATCTTCTGCGACTGCTCAAACTGTTTGATAAAGCGGTTTACCACCGCGATATCCACGCCTGCCC
Source organism: bacterium (assembly GCA_023666335.1). Classification (GTDB taxonomy): domain Bacteria; phylum Bacillota; class Clostridia; order Lachnospirales; family Lachnospiraceae; genus UBA3282. The sequence continues at coordinate 5,169 of JAMPCE010000039.1, read as the reverse complement.
CCGCCGCGATACGCCCTTTCCGGCTGGGATTTAAAAGCTTCGGATCGCGCCGCTCCTGCGGCGTCATGCTAAGGACGATGGCTTCCATGCGGGCAAGCTGCTTTTCGTCCACCGCAGACTCGATATCTCCCATCTGCTTTCCCATCCCCATCATGCCGAGGATGCTCGAAAGACCGCCCATATTCCGCATCTGCTTCATGCTCTCCAGGTAGTCCTCAAAATCGAACTTCCCTTTCTTCATGCGGGCTGCCATATCCTTTTCTTTTTCCTCATCGATATCGAGATTCTGCTGCGCTTTCTCGATCAGGGTGAGCACGTCGCCCATTCCCAGGATCCGATTCGCCATGCGATCCGGATAAAACTGCTCCAGATCGGAAAGTTTCTCGCCCATACCGATATAGAGGATCGGCTTTCCCGTCACCGCTTTGACCGAAAGCGCCGCGCCGCCCCGGGAATCGCCGTCCATCTTGGAAAGGATCACGCCGTCGATGCCGACTTTTTCATCAAAGTCCTTTGCGACGTTCACGGCGTCCTGTCCGGTCATGGCATCCACCACCAGAAGCGTCTGGTGCACGTCGATCTGCTCTTTGATCCCCGCCAGTTCCGCCATCATCTCTTCGTCTATATGGAGACGGCCTGCCGTATCTAAGATCACGACGTTGTGGCCGTTTTTCTGCGCGTGTTCCAACGCCGCCCTGGCGATGTCCACCGGTTTGTGGTTCTCTCCCATAGAGAAAACGTCCACCTGCTGCTTTTCGCCGTTAATCTGCAGCTGCTTGATGGCTGCCGGCCGATAGACGTCGCAGGCGACCAGAAGGGATTTCTTTCCTTTGAGTTTCAGCTTGCCCGCAATCTTTGCCGTGGTCGTCGTCTTACCGGCGCCCTGCAAGCCGCACATCATGATGACCGTGATGGATTTGCCGGGCTGCATGGCGATCTCCGTCGTCTCGGAGCCCATGAGCGCCACCATCTCCTCGTTCACGATCTTGACGACCATCTGCCCGGGATTTAAGCCGTTCAGCACATCCGTGCCGACAGCCCGCTCCTCCACGGATTTGACAAACTGCTTGACGACCTTGAAGTTGACGTCAGCCTCTAAGAGCGCCATTTTGACCTCTTTTAAGGCGGTCTTTACATCTTCTTCCGTGAGGCGGCCTTTGCTCCGCAGACCCTTAAAAACATTTTGCAGTTTGTCCGTCAGACTCTCAAACGCCATTCCCGATACCCTTTATTTTTCTGCGCCTACAACTCCTGCATGATCTTTGCCGAAAGCTCCCTGATCTGCGATCCGTAAGCCGCCGCATCCCGCAGGCTGCCGTTCTCATAGCGGACCGAGAGATCGTTGATCTCTCCGATCTTTTCCCGGATGCTCGCAAACCGGGCAACCAGTTTCAGCTTTTCCTCGTACCCGAAAAGCGCCCTGTCGCAGCGCTTCACGATGTCGTGCACCGCCTGTCTGCTGATGCCCTGCGCCTCGGCGATCTCCCCGAGGGAAAGGTTCTCATAGACGACGCCCTCATAGATCTCCTGCTGGTGCTTCGTCAAAAGCTCTCCATAGAAATCATACAATAATCCCTGTTCTACGATCTTTTCCATGTTCCGGCTCCTGTCGGGTATCCTGCATGGAGGGTTGCCGACTTTTGCATTTTACTATACGGAGGAGGGCGTGTCAAGCATTTTTTCTTGACAGCCCTTTCATCTGAAATTTTTACGTATTGCCGCATTCTTTTCACGCCACCTAATTTTAACATTGCAAAGAATCAGTCCGCCTAGCCTTTCAAGCAAAAAAATGGTATACTAAACTTATCTTAATTTTCCATTGATAGCATATGTTATTTATGGGGAGGGTTCTGTCATGAAAAAGACATTGCAAAAAATACTCTATCCGATTGTCGCACTTTCCATCCTGCTCACCGTCGTGCTTCCCCTGCCCGCCACAGCCAAACCCGCCGATCCCCAGCCAATGGAAGTGCATTTTCTGGACGTCGGTCAGGGCGACTCTACGCTTGTCACCTGCGACGGTCATGCCATGCTGATCGACGCCGGAGACGACACAAAAGGCACGGCTATCCAGAATTATCTGCAAAAACAGAACATCAAAAAACTGGATTATCTCATCCTGACCCACCCTGACGCCGACCACATCGGCGGCGCGCCCGTCATCATCACGAAATTTGAGATTTCCAAAGTATTTGTCTCCAATTTTGAAAAAGATAACAAAACCTACCGCAAGCTGATGCAGGCGCTGGACGAGAAACGTCTCAATACTTTGACTCCTTCGGTCAATTCAAGATACAGTCTCGGCACCGCATCATTCACCATTCTTGCGCCGAACGATACCTATGATACGCCAAACAACGCCTCCATCGCCCTGCTGTTACAAAACGGCGAAAACACGTTTCTCTTTACGGGAGATGCGGAGGCGGAAGCGGAACAGGATATCCTGGAAAACGGCATTGACATTTCCGCCGACGTCTACAAGGTCGGGCATCACGGGAGCCGCTCTTCCACCTCGCAGAAATTCTTCAAAGCGGTGGATCCCGACTATGCCGTGATCAGCTGCGGAGAGGGCAATTCCTACGGTCATCCTCACGCAGAAACGTTAAATACGCTGCGGACAAACGGCGTCTCGGTCTATCGGACGGACGAGGACGGCACCATCATCGCCTCCGCGGACGGAAAAGTTATCTCTTTCAACGTTCCTGCCTCTGAGACATGGAAAGCAGGGGAACCTGCGGGAAGCCCGTCCAAAACGGAACTCACCTACGTTTTGAATGTCAAGACCAAAAAATTTCACAGGCCCTCCTGCAATTCCCTGCCAACCGCCAACAGGCTGGACAGCTCGGAGAGCCGCGAGAACATCATCGCACAGGGGTATGCGCCCTGCAAGAGGTGTAACCCGTAAAATTGTAAATAAAATATGTTTGTCAATTTCCTCTCTTTTCATGTCGCGTGTTTTTTATCACAATTAATTTTCATCAAAATCCACATATGACGCCTTGTCTGCCTGCGGACTCGTCATGTCCTTTCGTAATACTCCAAATATCGAAAATGTGAAACAGCAATTCTAAATTATTGAATCACTTTCTTAATTTTCACTAAAAGTACAAATTTGCGGGCATTCATCACAAACAACGTATCGTTGTACGATAGCATTTGAAATAAAAAACGACGAAAGGAATAAAACAAGTATGAAACAAACACGTGAAATCATCAGAGATCTGCGGGAGGACAGGGATATCAAACAAAAAACTGTCGCGGAATATCTCAATGTATCGCAGCAGGCCTACTCCAATTATGAGAACGGCCGCCGTGAAATTCCCATCCGGGTCATCGTAAAGCTCGCCGATTACTATGAAGTCAGCACCGATTATCTGCTCGGCGCAAAGCGCCACTATGCCGGGAGCACAGATCTGAGCCAAAAATATGTCGGAGCTATCACCATGCACGACATTGTCTATGAGATTCAAAAGCTGAGTCCCCAGAGCAAACGCGACCTCCTTAAGTGTATCCAATTCTTGAAAGAGTCGGAGCGAAAGAAACCAAGGATTCAGTGAACCGATCCCAGCCGTCCCTCAATGGGCGGCTGGGATCATTCTATTCCCCACAAGGAGACTACGAATGCTAAACATTGCCATATACTACGACCTCATCTATCTGGATGTTGAGATGGATGACATGGACGACATTATACAGGATCCCTTTTGACCGGATTACTTACTTTGAGAGTTGCGGCAGGACCAGTTCTATGGAATGCTGTCCTTCGCCACATTGGAACTGCTCGACGGACAGAGACCGATCAGTGAAGACCGCAGGAAAGCAGTCGGGGTCAGGTTTTTGGCGCTCGTCCTTATTTTGTTCGAATTGATTGACATACCCCAAAATCCCTGTATAAAATACAGGCAAGGGCAGGATCAGAAAAAACGGCTCTGACCGCTTGTAACTAGTCTCTGATCCAGCTTCTTTCAACTACAATTAAGAATATTTTTACGAGAAAATGATAACGCATAGTATATTGCACCATTTACCCATAATCGCTAAAGTCAGCTACTACTTCCCTAATCTCTTCATTTGCGGAATTTCTACCTCGATCTAATACTATTAATTTCAATTCTGGTGCACAAAGAACAGTCAATTCCACCAGCCGTCGATATTCCCATTCATCTGAATAATTAATACATGTGTCTGCGACTTCTATAAAGTGCTCAACAAGCCATTGATGGTCAAGTTCCATTATTTTTCGACGTCCTAATTCTATTGGTGCTAGATTCTGTCCTATACATGCACTTTGAATTAATATTCCTAATACCTTTCTCGCACTCTCTACAGGATATTTATCAAGATATCTTATATCATCATAAATGGAGCCCGAAACAGTAGCAATTTCTTCTTTTAGCATACTTTCATATATATTTTGAAGCTGTTCACTCATTTCTTTTTACCTCCATAAATCCATGGTAATGATTTAAACAACTCATTAAATTCCGACACTGTCATTTCCTTAGTCGGAAAAGGTCCACTTTCTGGTCCTACTATATTATCAAATCCGCTCACGCCAAAATCCTTTTCTGGTCTCGCTCCCCTTGGCGCCTCTTTGTTGCCGAACGTACTAATCTCACCTTGTGTTTTAGGTGCTTTTTTGCCTCTGTTTCTCACATGTCTGCCCACTCGGATCATAATACAGCACCGGATTGTTCGCGCAATAAGCATACAGATTAAGCCCATCCCCTCGGTAGGTATCTTCCTGCAAAAATCTTCCCACCACAGGATTATAGTACCTCTCCTTTAAGTAATACTGCCCCGTGATATACGCCGTACTTCCCTGCTCATCCTGATGATAAGCGTGGTATGCCCCGTCCGCCGTCTGCACATGGGACAAGCCCAGCCCGCTGACATATCTCCTGACGGGCGCACTCTCCCCGTCACATTCTGTAAAGATCTCTCCATTATGGTACAGGAAGGTAGTCTTCTTCCCATTTTCAACGAGTCCTGCCCGCAGACCTTCCCCGTCATAGAGGTTCTCCTGCTCTCTCCCGTCCGGAGTCTTCACATAGATCTGGCGGTTTAACAGGTCGTATCGGTATTCACTCCTCCTCCCTTCTTCCTCCTCCGAAATGATGCTGCCGTTCCTGTCATAGCGGTAACGGGTCAGGCTTCCCGCCCTTACAC
>JAMPCE010000038.1 GCA_023666335.1 bacterium | reverse complement strand
ATCCCATTTGTTGCTATAATTATCTTTATTTTACCATTTTTTGTGCAGGAGAACAAGAGTTTTTTGTTGGCAAATCGCAGTCTGTTCTCTATAATGGAATTATATGACAAGCGGCAGCGCAGGCAGGGGGATGGAATGAACGTAATAGAAGTGAAAGAAGTTTCCAAAGACTATGGCGATTTTCGGCTGGATCATATCAGCTTTGCGGTCCCGGAGGGATCTGTCTGCGGCTTTATCGGGCAAAACGGCGCGGGGAAGACCACGACGATCAAGGCGATCCTGGACGCCATAACCATCGACGAGGGGGAGATCCTGCTATTCGGCCGGGACAATAAAAAGGACGGCGAAGCGCTTCGGGATCAGATCGGCGTCGTGTTTGACGAGATGGGCTTCCATGAATTTATGACGGGCAAAGACATCAATATCATGATGAAGAACATCTATTAACACTGGGAGGAAAGCGCGTTTTTTGATTACCTGAAACGGTTTTCTCTTCCGGCGAAGAAACCGTGCGGCAGTTTTTCGCGCGGTATGCGGATGAAATTGCAGATCGCCGTTGCGCTCTCTCACAATGCCGGACTTTTGATCATGGACGAGCCGACGTCGGGGCTTGATCCGATCGTCAGGAATGAGATGTTGCGGATCTTTGAGGAATATGTCGCAGGGAAAGGGCACACGATCTTTCTCTCTTCCCATATCACGGGCGATCTGGAAAAGCTGGCGGACGAGGTCGTGTTCATCGACGGCGGTAAGATTGTGCTTGCCGGAAACAAGGCGGAAATCCTTGCAAAACATGGGAAACGCTGCGTGGGAACGCCGGGTGGACAGGCATCTTTAGAGGATATTATGCTATATTATGTAAACCATCAATCCGCGGAGAAAACGGAGCGGCAGCAGGAGGAGCGATGAAAGGATTGGTCATAAAGGATCTGATGTGCCTGCGAAAACAGCGGCTTCTGTTTCTTTATACGGCAGTGGGTGTTTTGGCGGTTTCGGTCATGTTTGTGCTGAGTGCGCGGTTTGGCAATCTCGCGGCGGCGGGTCGTGCGGTGATGGCAGAACAGAACCTGTCGGAAGCGGATGTGCAAAATGCCGCGTCCGCAGCGCTCGTGTTATTCCTGCTTTTGCCGATCGCGGCGGCGGGAGACGTGACCGTGCTCTTTCGCATGGATGGAAAAGCGGGATTTGCGGCTGTCTCCGCGTCGCTTCCGCTTACGGTGGAGCGGCGTGTTCTGTCGAGATACCTGACGGTATTTTGCCTGTCAGGGATCGGCGTCCTGACGGATCTGGCGATCGCGCTGGCGTTGTCGATGCTGACAGATCTGGTCACGTTTGCGGATCTGTGGGGGAGCATTCTCTCTGCGGCGGGACTGATGAGCATTTACGGAAGCCTTGCCGCCCTTTTCTGCAGACTGCTCGGATATGGGAAAGAAGATTACGCGGCGCTTGCTTCCTGGGCGGTCATATTGCTGGCGGCGTGCCTTGCGAATCTTGATAAAATAACGAGTGTTATTGACAGCGCGGGAGCGGGCGCACTGACGGGCAGGGAGCTGTTGGAGCAGATGCTTTTCTTTATCAGGCATCGGTATTATGTGCTGTGTGCCGCGGCGCTCCTTACGGCGGCGGGTTCGTATCTTGTATCCGTGAGGATCGGCAAGAGAAAAGGCGGTGTGTGATGGTCGGCTTATTGTACAAGGATTTTGTGGCGGTGGACAGGATCGGCAAAGTGAGGCTGACCCTGCTCCTTGCGGGTCTGACGATCCTCTATATCGCGCTTCGCATGGCGTTTCCGGGAATGGCGGAAAGCGGCGGACTTTTGGTAGAGATCGAGGGCGGGGAGCCGGTCAGTCTGGCGGATGCTCTCTTTTTCAGCGCTTTCGGTCTGTTTCTGGTGGGAACGATGGCGCTGATGAACGGCTGGACGGCTCGGATCGTGGAGATGGATGACCGGAATCAGATCAGAGGATATCTTGACGCGCTCCCGCTCGGAAAACGCGCGTATGCCGCGTCGAAGTATCTTTTTCTGGCGATCGCGGCATATATCCTGATGTCGCTTTCCTATGTCTGGTATCTTGCCTGTCTGGCTTTTTGCAGGGAAGGAATGCTTGAGGATGCCGTGCTGGCAGTCGGGAGCCTGATTCCTTCGCTTGCGGGGCTTTCCCTCTTTTTGGCGGCGGTCGAACTGCCTTTGTATCTTCTGTTTGGCAAAGAGCGGGCTGTGCAGAGCAAGACCGCCTGCATCATGCTCCTTGCCCTTGCGCTCATCGGCTTCCTGCTGTTTGGCGATCTGGCATGGCTGGAGCGGCATCTGAACCTTGCGGTCTTTGCGGCGTGGTGTAAAAAGCACCGTGTGGAAGTGCTGCTCTTCTCCGCGCTGCTGCCGGTGATCACGCTGGGCTGTTATTATGTATCTTATCGTATCACCTGTTATTTTTTGGAAAGGAAAGAAAGCGCATGAGCGGATCATCGGAAAAAACAGAGAGAAACAGACTGCTTCTCTATCTGGCGTTTGCCTTTGCGTCGGCATGGATCCTGTTTTTTGCCTATATCCTGAGCGGGAACAGGTGGGACGGCTCCCGGCCGTATCTGGAGAGTTTCGTCTCGCTCGGTATGCTGACGCCGTTCCTGTCGCAGATCGTCACCAGAAAGCTTACCGGGGAGGGCTTTGCCATGACGGGCGAAGATTCCATGATGCTGGGGATCGATCTGCAAAATGGGAAGTGGCTCTTCTATGTGTTTGCCATGCTTGCGCCGTGGCTGTATCTGGAGATCGGACAGGCGCTGGTCTTTGGGGCGTACCCGGCTTTGTTTGACCCGGAGGCTTATCGGCAGAGCGGGGTGTCGAAGGAGCTGCTGCCCCTGATGCCGATCGTTACGATCTTACAGGGAGCGCTCGTCTCATTTGCCGCGCTCGGCGAGGAAGCGGGCTGGCGCGGGTATATGATGCCGAAACTGATCAAGCTGGCGGGAATGAAAAAAGCCGTCCTGATCGGCGGCGTGATTTGGGGGCTGTGGCATGCGCCCCTGACCTGTATCGGTCACAATTTCGGGACGGCGTATCCGGGGTTTCCCTACGCAGGTATTTTTCTCATGTGCATTTTCTGTATCGGTCTCGGGACTGTTCTGACTTATCTGACGTGGAAGACAGGCTCCATCTGGCCGGCGGCCATTCTGCATGCGGTCAACAATGCGGGTCCGGGCATTTTGGCTTTCTTTGCGGATGCGGAGAAAGAAGAAGAGATCATGGCGGGATCGCTGATGATGCCGATCGTTTCGGAGATTCCGATATTTGTTTTGGGCGCGGTCTGCTTTGTGATGTTATGCAGAGATCATTTGGCGCGCTTAAACGAATTGCGCAGCGATAAAAGTTCATAGTAGTCTAACAGTGCATTGATATTGTGATGGTCGAATTCCAGTGTGGTGTTCATCAGATCGCCCAGCGTACAGTCGGCGGATAACGGTTTGTTTAAGGATTTGATGCCGGATCTGCATTTTGTCCGCTGTAGGAGATAATCGGTAGATACGTCATAGAAATCAGCCAGTTTGATCAGAGTATCGAGGTCGGGCGTGTGAACGCCTTTTTCATAATTGGAGATCGTTGCGACAGTCATATTCAGATAGGCGGCAACCTCTTTTTGCAGAAAGCCTTTTTCCTTGCGCAGCTCAGCCAGAAATTCACCAAATTCCATAACAGCCTCTTTTCTCTGATCGTACTGTAATCATTGTGCTAATCATTACTCTACAATAATTGAAGAAAAGTTGAAGTAAAATAAACGAAGCGCATAAAATGGGGAAAATACGGGATAAAAATAAATGATTCGTAAAATAAAAGCGGGCATAAACGGGAGGCGGAATCCGATAATGGGCTTGTAAGGAGCGCGGGATTCAGGTATAGTGAAAGAGAAGAGGAGACCGCTATGGGATTGTTCAGACAGACAGAAAAAGGGAAAGAAAAAGAAAAAAAGAAAACGATGTTCCTCACGCCGGAGGAGCGGTATCCTTCCGGGGAGAAAAACAGCCGCCTTTCTTCCAAAGAAGAGAGAGATGGGCAGGACTATTCCTCGGAGAAGACGCTGCATGGAAACCCGATCATCATAAACGGGACGGATTATCTGATGCGGATGGGGGAGACCCGCATGGAGGCGCTGCTCACCGTATACCGCCGTTTTTCGATGCAGGAACTGCAGGGCGTGCTGAAAGAAAACGGGATCGTATACGGCATTCGGGAAAAGGCGCTCGGGGAGATCGCGGAGGGAAAGCAGAATTATGAGGAAGTGCTGATCGCGACCGGAACTGCGGCAAAGGACGGGCGGGACGGTTATTTTGAATACCATTTCAACACACATCCCGAAACGGAGCCGATCATTCTGCCGGACGGTTCGGTCGATTACAATGTGCTGGGAAAGATCGAGCTGGTGCGGGAAGGGGAAGTTCTCGTCACTTATCATCCTCCGGTTCCGGCTGTGTACGGTAAGGATATCTGTGGAAATGAGATACCCGCTTACGAGGGAAAAGGGCTGCCGCCCCTGCAATGTAAACGATGCAGTCTGGACGAGACCGGAAGCAAGTATTATGCCGATACGGAGGGGAATGTGACATTTGACGGGCGAACCCTCACCGTGACGCCGATCTATGTGCTGGACGGGAATCTCGACGCCGCCACGGGGAGTTTGGATTTTCACGGAGACGTATTGATCCAGGGAAATGTGTTTGCGGGCGTTACCGTCAAGACGACGGGGAGCATCACCATAAACGGGCATGTGGAGACCGCGCATCTCTTTGCGGGAAAGGACGTGATCCTGAAAAACGGGATGCAGGGTTCGGGAAACGGCGTGATCCGTGCCGGGCAGAATGTCCTGGCGCGCTTTATTGAACAGACGCAGGTTCAAGCGGGGATGGAGGTCAATACGGGAGCGCTCTTAAACTGTGAAGTGGAAGCGGGGCGGAATGTGAAAGTCGTCGGCAACCGCGGGACCATTATCGGCGGCAGGACCACGGCGGTGGAGGAGATCACGGCGGCTTCGATCGGGAACCGCGCGGGTGTCGAGACGCAGTTGGTCATCGGTCTGGACTGTGAATTTAAGGCAAAGATGAGTGAGATCGACCGCCTGACGGAAGAGTATGAGGAAAATATGAAAGACGCCGTCCGATCGCTGGACCGAATCGACTACCAGATGAAGTCGAACAGGATCACGCCGGAGTTGAATGAGCAGAAAGCGGAACAGATGCGCAGAAAGATCAGCTATCAGTTAAAATTAAAGGAGATCACGCAGAAAAGAGAGGATCTCATTGATATCAATCGGCGTTCCGCCGACGGGAAGATCGTGGTGAGCGGTCTTTCCAACGTGGGCTGCGTGATCGTCATAAACGGCGTGCGCGAGTCGCTGCATTCGGAGTACAGGGACGTGTCTTATACGAAAGGCAGGCAGGAGATCCGGATCTTATCCAACAAACAGTGAACAGTGCGAATATGAATGGTACACCGTTCAGAAACGAGGGAGGCTTTATGTTTGGAAAAAAGAATGTGCCGCAGACGCATACTTATGACAGAGATGTCAGTAAACCGATCTTGAAATGCAGTATCTGCAACGGCGAACAGGTGGCAGGATTCAAAAATCTACAGACCGGAAAATTTGAGGAGGTCATGCTGATCCGCAATGCGGAGGATCTGCTTTCCTTTCGGAAACAGTACGGGATCGGGGAGGAGATCGGAAAAGAGTATTAAAGCGGCAGAGAGGGAGCGGAAATTTCCGCTCCCTTATTTGCTGTGCAGCCGTCGCTTACTCGGAAGATCATTGCTTCTCAAAGACAGGCATGTAGGTGATCGGGCAGTCCACGCTGACTTTTGCGCCGCCCTCGTAAATCTCGCCCGTCGAGGTCAGCTTCCACGTTCCGGCGGGAAGATAGACGTCGCGCTTCCACTCGTTTAAGTGCAGGACGGGAGCGACCAGATACTTTCCGCCAAACATATACTGATCCTGCAAGGTCCAGCAGACCGCATCCTCCGGAAATTCGTAGAACATCGTCCGCAGGAGGGGAGAACCGTTCTCGTGCGCCTCGCGGTACAGCTCTTTGATGTAGTCGTGCATGGCGATGCGGATGTTATAGTAGTCTTTCATGATGGCGTAATTGTCCTCGCCGTAGCTCCACAGTTCATTGGGCTGTCCGGTGTGAAGGTAGCCGCCGCCCCAGTCGCGCGTATCAAGCGGCGGGATATTGTAGGGGCCTCTGTCGCCGTGCATACGCAGTACGGGCGAATATACCGCGAACTGATACCAGCGGATCAGAAGCTGGCGGAAATCCTCGTCGTTTACATCGTCCGTCATGAAACCGCCGATATCCGTCGTCCACCAGGGGATGCCGGCAAGCCCCATGTTCAGACCGCACTGGATCTGATCGGCAAACGCCTCAAAGGTGCTGGGCACGTCGCCCGACCAGACGACATTGCCGTACTTCTGGGAACCTGCCCACGCGCAGCGCAAAAGATTTACGATATCGCCGCGGTTTTCCTGTTTCATGCCGTCGTAGAAAGCGCGGCTGTAGAGCTGCGGATAGAGGTTGCTTAAGGCAAGCGCAGGTCCTGTGGCATAGCGGTAATTTTCAAAGTCGTAGACGCCGTAATCCGGTTCGGAGTTGTCCAGCCAGAAAGCGTCGATGCCGTAGTCGTAGTAGTTCTTCTTACAGACATTCCACACATATTCCCGCGTCTTGGGATTGAAAGGATCGATCTCCACGCAGTCGCCCTGATAGTCGTAGGTCTGTGCTGCGCCGCGCTCGGTGCGGATGAGCAGACCCTGTTCCATCATCGGTTCAAAGTTTTCGCTCTTGCGGTCAACGGAGGGCCAGACGGAGACGATGACCTTGATGCCCATCGCATGAAGCTCGTCCACCATCGCCTTGGGATCGGGCCAGTATTTTGTGTCAAATTTCCAATCGCCCTGCACCGTCCAGTGGAAGAAGTCGATGACGATCTGGTCGATCTTGATGCCCTCTTTCTGATACTGACGCGCAACGGAGAGCACTTCGTCCTGCGTGCGGTAGCGCAGCTTACACTGCCACAGCCCCATCAGATTCTCGGGGAAGAGTTCTGCGCGGCCCGTCACAGCGGTGTAGTTTGCAAGGATCTGTTTCGGGGTATCCGCTGCCGTGATCCAGTAATCCATCTCGTTGGTCGCTCTTGCGATCCACTCGGTGTAGTTCATGCCGAAAGTGACGCGTCCCACAGCCGGATTGTTCCAGAGGAAACCGTAGCCCAGGGAGGAGACGGCGAAAGGCACCGAGATCTGGGAATTGCGCTGTGCAAGTTCCAGAACGCAGCCTTTCAGGTTCAGGACATCCTGCTGATACTGTCCCATGCCGAAGATCTTTTCGGTCTTATCGCTCTCAAATTTCAGATTCAGGGAGAATTCGCTGCCGCCGATGACGCCCTTCCATTCGCGGTTCACCAGTTTCAGACAGCGGCTCTCTTTCGAGAGGGTGCCGTCGTAAGCGCGGAAATACTCGCGCAGAATCAGCTGATCGTCCCGATAAAAGGAAAGGATGCCCGCGAAATTGACCACCGCTTTCAGCCGTCCGTTGACGATCGTAGCGATCGGGCGCTTGTCGATGGTGCCGTCGCCTACCCAGTGATCCTCCTCCGCGATCGTGATCTGTGTGTCCAAAGTGTTGACTGATTCAGTCAACGCCCAGTCATTCCCCGTGAATTGGGAATGCATGGTGGCGCGCACCCGAAAGGAATCCTGCCCCCACGGCTCGACGCGCAATGTCTCGCCGCCGTTGCGGCATACCAGCGCGCCGCCGTCTTTTTCAAATCTCATGTTTACCCCCGTTCCGAAGCGCTATGGCTTCCGTTTGTTTTTTGCGCGAATCGCAAGATTCGCGGCTCATGATAGTATCATACTATTACCGGAGCGGGAAGTCTATCAGAATCTTAGCTGAAAATGATATTATTTTAGCGGCGGTTTTTTGTCGGAAAGAATACTGGAAAAAGCAGGCGGGCTGTGATAGAATGAATCTGTCGGGACAAAGGAGTCTGTATGATTTCTTTGTCCCTTTTTGCGCGCATAAGCAGAGTCAGAAAGCGGCAGAGACAGGCTGCATGCTTGCATGTGCAGAAAACGGAGGAGAAAAGAAATATGGCGGAGATCAAAGAAGCCTGCGGCGTGGTGGGGATGTACGGTCCCGAGGGAGAAAACGTGGCGCCCTCCCTCTATTACGGGCTGACGGCATTACAGCACAGAGGACAGGAAGCCTGCGGGATCGCGGTGTCAAGGACGGATAAGGAGCGCGGCAATGTCAGTTTTCACAAGGATCTGGGTCTGGTGAACGAAGTGCTGACGGCGGAAGCCCTCTCTAAAATGGATGGCAATATCGGGCTGGGGCATGTGCGCTATTCGACGACAGGAGCGTCTGTTGCGGAGAATGCCCAGCCGCTTGTGCTCTCCTATATCAAGGGGACGCTTGCGCTGGCGCATAACGGCAATCTGATCAATACGCCGGAGTTAAAATGGGAACTGATCCAGAACGGCGCGATCTTTCACACAACCACGGACTCAGAGGTGATCGCCTTTCACATCGCAAGGGAGCGTGTGCATTCCGCTTCGGTGGAGGAAGCGGTCTACAAGACGGCGTTAAAGATCAGGGGCGGCTATGCGCTGGTCATCATGAGTCCCCGCAAGCTGATCGGTGTGAGAGACCCTTACGGTTTGAAGCCGCTCTGTCTGGGAAAGCGGGAAGAAACGTATGTATTAGCTTCGGAATCCTGCGCATTGTCTGCCATAGGGGCAGAGTTTGTGAGAGATATTGAGCCGGGAGAGGTGGTCACGATCTCCGGAGGAGAGATCCGCTCACAGATGCTGCCGAAAGCGGAGAAGTGCGCGCACTGTATTTTTGAGTACATTTATTTCGCCAGACTGGACAGCACTGTGGACGGCGTGCGGGTGTATGACGCCAGGATCCGGGCAGGGAGGATGCTGGCGCAAACCTATCCTGTAGGGGCAGACTTGGTGACCGGAGTACCGGAATCAGGGCTTCCGGCGGCGCAGGGGTATGCGCAGGAGAGCGGTGTGCCGTTCGGGCTGGCTTTTTATAAGAACAGCTACATCGGCAGGACATTTATCAAGCCGACGCAGAAAGAGCGGGAGTCGGCGGTCCGTATGAAACTCAGCGTGTTGGAATCGACGGTAAAAGGAAAGCGGATCGTGCTGGTGGATGATTCCATTGTGCGGGGAACCACCATTGCCAACCTGATCCGTATGTTGAAAGAGGCGGGCGCAAAAGAAGTGCATGTGCGCATCAGCTCGCCGCCGTTTCTGTATCCCTGTTATTTTGGCACCGACGTGCCCTCCAATTCCCAGCTCATCGCTGCCAATCACAGCGAGGAGGCGATTCGGGAGATGATCGGTGCGGACTCTCTGGGCTACCTGCGCATAGAAGATCTCGAAAAAATGGCAGAAAGTCTACCATTATGTAAGGGTTGCTTTGACGGGAACTACCCGATGGAAATATAACTCAATGTTCCTTCGGGGACTCCCGTGCCGTGTTCAAGCAGGGAGACCAGTCCCTGTATGGTATACTCACAGTCTTCCGGCGTGGCGGAGAGAAAGGTGTTGTTGAGTTTGACGCCGAGGACGATCAGCGCGATCTCCGCCAGCGCCTCGGGATACTCAAAATGGATTTCCCCGCTCTCGATGCCCTGCCGGATGATCTCCGCCAGTTCGGGCTTTAATTCAGAGACCAGATAATTCAAATATTTCTGATGCAGATAAGCGGCTTCCTGTACGGTGATATTCCGGCTCTTTTCGCCGCCCTGCTTCAAAAAGGCGGCAGAAGAACTGCGGCAGGCTTGAAACAGCATAGCCATCCGCGTAAAAGGCGGGATGTCGGTCTGATTTGCCAGAGTCTTCGCGGTCTGTACGGGGGTCTCATAATTTCTCCGGATCAGCGCGTCCAGGATCGCTTCCTTTGACGGAAAATAATAGTAGATGCTGCCCTTGCCGATGCCCGCCTTGGCAGCGATCTCGCTGACGGAGATATTCTGTATGCTGTCATCGACGATGAGCTGTTCTAAAGCGTCGAGGATTCTGTCGTACTTCTGTGCGTCTGCCATGGCGGACTCCTTTCTCTTAAAGTATTTCATAATAATGAGTATAGCACGTTGACCAACAGTCGAAAAGTATGATATTCTTAGATAGACAAATTCGACCGTCGGTCGAAAAATGCAGAAATGTGAAAGAGAGGAAAGCGGGAGAGTTCGCTTTCGGTGAGGAGGAGACAGGAAGTATGACGTACGCAGATTTCTTTTATGACATCAAAGGACGGTTCATGGGCGCGGATGTGAGCGACATTCACGAGCATCTTGCCTTTGAATTCAATATCGAGGACGAGGAGGCGGGCGGCGCTTTCTATGTGGAGGTAAAGGAAGGGCAGCTTTTCGTGGAGCCCTACGAGTATTATGACAGGGATGCGAAATTTATCTGTAAGCCGGACGTGCTCGTCAAAATCGCGGAGGGCGAGATGGATCCCGTGTGGGCGTTCACCACGCAGAAACTGAAAGTGGAGGGCAGTATTGAAAAGGCGCTGCGCTTAAAGGAGATCATCGAGGCGAAACAGAAACAGACAAAGGCTGCGGCAAAAGCGGAAAAGAAGCAGAAGAAGGCGGAAAAATGAGTAAAAAGACAGGAAAAAAGAGGCTTGGCATCGCGGCGAAAGCGGCAGCGGTACTGGGGCTTGCGGCAGCGGCGGCAGGCGGAGAGATCGCCTATTTTTACGGGCGCACCATGAAGCGCAGCCGCGCAAAGAAAGAGCGGACCATGAAGATGTCCGGCACGGACTGGGATCGGTATATGCCGTTTATTCAGGAACGCAAGGCGGCTATGCTGGCAAGACCCCACAGCGACGTCTGGCAGACTTCTTTCGACGATCTGAAACTGCACGCGACCTGGTTCGCAGCGCAGGAAAGTCAGGGAAAGAAGCGGGCGGTACTCTGTTTCCACGGCTATACAAGTCAGGGATTGTCTGATTATGTCGGGCTGTCTGATTATTATCAGAAGCGGGGATTTGCGATGCTTCTGCCGGATGCCAGAGCGCACGGTATGAGCGAGGGCGATTATGTGGGTTTCGGCTGTCTTGACAGAAAAGACGCTCTCGTGTGGATCGACTGGGTGATCGGGGAGATGGGAGAGGATGTGGAAATCCTGCTTCACGGCACCTCTATGGGCGCAGCTACGCTCCTGATGGCAAGCGGTCTTGATCTTCCGAAACAGGTGAAAGGCATTGTCTCCGACTGCGGGTTTACTTCCCCGAAAGAGGTGTTCACCCATGTGCTGCACAGCATGTACCATCTGCCGGCTTTTCCGGCGATTCCGGGTGCGGACGCCGTGAACCGCCGTCTTGCGGGGTACGGGCTGGACGAATGTAATGCCAAAAGAGAGGTGGAGAAAGCCGTGGTGCCGATCCTGTTCATCCACGGCAGCGCGGACACCTTTGTGCCGTGTTATATGTGCGATGAACTCTACGAGCGCTGCGCATCGCCGAAACGCAAGCTGATCGTGGAGGGCGCGTCGCATGCGGAGAGTTACTACAAAGATATGGCGGCTTATGAAGAGGCGCTGACGGCATTTATCATGGAAAACATGTAATGGGGAATACTTGAAAGCGTTGATCGTTTGAGCAGATCCGCATGAAAAATCATTGAAGAATGGAGAATTTATGAAAACAAGAAACGGGTATCAGACTTACCCCCTGACGGTGGCGCAGAAGTTCCACACTTATTATATGGAGCGTTCGCCAAAGAAGGAGGTCTTAAACATCGGCACCAGCCTGACCATCGAGTATGAGCTGGATATCGAGGAGTTGAAGCGGGCGGTCTACAAGGCGTATGAACGTTCCGAGTCCATGCGGATGCGCTTTGCCTATGATAAAGAAGAGAAACAGTGGTATCAGTATCTGACGGAGCGGGAAGAACGGGATATCGAGTATGTGGACTTTACAGGCAAGACGATGGAGGAAGCGGAGGAGATCATGACGGCGTGGACGCAGGTGCCTTTTGAGAGAGAGGACAGCCCGATGAACCGCGTGGTCATGATCAGGACGCCGGACGGCTGCCAGGGGCTCTATGTGCTGGGCGATCATATGCTGATGGATGCGCAGTCGCTGATCGGTTTTCTGCGGGATGTGATCGAGCTTTACTGTAACGCCAAATTTGAGAACATCGACTATCCGATGGAGATGCGCTCCTATATCGAACAGTTGGAAAAGGACTTTGCCTATGAGGCGGGCAGCAAGGCGCAGGAGCGCGACCGGGAGTATTTCCAGAACCTGATCGCGGAGTCGGAACCGATCTTTAACGGCATCAGAGGACCGGAACAGCTTGAGGAAGCAAGAAAGCAGTTTCCCGGAACGCGTGCGGCTTTTTCCGCAAAAAAGGAAGTGGACTCCGCGCTGGATATCTTTCATCTGGAGGAGGAACCGACGCAGAGGCTGATGCGCTTTTGCGAGGAGCAGCACATTTCCTTACAGTGCCTGCTCATCATGGGGATCCGCACCTATTTGCAGAAGATGAACGACAACGACGACGTCTCCATCAATGTGGCTTACGCGAGGCGGGCGACGCTCTTAGAGAAAAAGTCCGGAGGCACGCGGGTCCATTCGTTCCCTTTCCGGACGATCCTGTCAAAGGACCGGACCTTTATGGACGGCATTCTGGCGATCCGCAACGGGCAGAACGAAATCTTCCGCCATACCAATTACGATCCGGTGGAGTATTTTGCCTACAGGAGCAAGTATTACAAGATACCGCAGGGGGCGGTCTATGAACCGATCGCCCTGACCTACCAGCCTTTGACTTTAAAAGATAAAGGCATCGAGCAGCTCGGCGGCATCCGCTATAAGACGAAGTGGTATCCCAACGGCGCGACGACGCAGGCGATGTACCTGACGGTCATGCACCGCCCCGACGACAACGGGCTGGATTTCAATTTCGAGCATCAGTTGGCGGCTGTGAGCCGGGAGACGCTGGAACGGTTCTATTATTATATGTGCAAGATCATGTTTAAGGGGACGGAGAATCCGAATTTAAAAATCGGGGATATTATCAAACTGATATAATATCATGCAGCTTGACAATCCAGCGCAGACCCGCTTGCGCTTCATTCCAGCCGTAACAGACGCTAGACTCGGGAGTTGCTTTGCAACTCCACACCTCGTTAAGCGCTGACGGCTTCCAAGAGTCTGCTTATGGATATGTCAATCTGCATAGGGCATTTGAAAATTTGTATAGTTATGAATGGATTAAAAAGGAGGTTTACATAACATGTTCGACCAATTGGCGGAGATCATTACGAATTATGTGGAAGTGAAGAAAGAGGACATCAAACCGGAGTCGCGGTTTATGGAGGATCTGGGTTTTTCGTCCTTTGATTTTATGAGTATGCTCGGCGAGGTGGAGGACACTTTCGACGTGGAGATCGAGCAGGAGGAAGCGGCGGGCATCCGCACCGTGCAGGAGGCGGTAGACTATCTGACAAAGATCTCGTAGCGCAGGCGGAAACGAAGAAAAGAGGGCGGATATGGTTGAAATGAGCAGTACCATCAGGGAACTTTTGGTCAAGGCGGCGGAAAACTACGGGTCATGGGACGCCGTGCGCTATAAGGTAAAGCGCGAGGGCAAAAACGGCAAGCGGGAGACCGCCGTGGAGGCAAAGACCTATCAGGACTTAAAAGACGACAGCGAGCGGTTTTCCGCAGCGATCGAGAAGCTGGGGGAGCAGGGCTCCCACATCGCCATCGTGGGCGATAATTCCTATGCCTGGATCGTGTCTTTTTACGGCACGGTAAACGGCGGCAATGTGGCGGTTCCGCTGGACGCGAATCTCTCGGCGGAGGAACTCTGCGAGCTGATCGACCGGGCGGACGCGACGGTGCTGGTATTTGACAAGGCGAGGACTGCCGTAGCGGAACTGTCCTTGGAAAAATGCCCGAAATTAAAGTACAGGATCGCGACGCAGTCCGCTGAGACGGCGGGAGAGCTTCCGGCGGGCACCCTGTTTTTCGAAGAAGTGTTAAAAGCGCAGTCTCCGGGCTATGCTTTCGAGCCGAAGCCGGAAGACCTTTCGACGATCATGTACACGTCGGGGACCACGGGAAAGAGCAAGGGCGTTATGCTGACCCACAGGAATCAGGCGGAGAACGCAACGGCGCAGGATATGGGCTTTGATACCGGCATGGTGCTGCTTTCGGTGCTGCCGATCCATCACGCGTACTGTCTGAGCATGGATATCTTAAAGGGAGCATCTCTCGGGGCGGTGGTCTGCATCAACGACTCGCTGCTGCGGGTCCTCAAAAATATCAAGCTGTTTGAGCCGAATATCATCCTGATGGTGCCGCTGATGATCGAGACTTTCGCAAAGAAGCTGGAGGAGACGGACTGGATCCCCGCGCCCCTTGTCAAAGCGAAAGTGTTCGGCAAGCAGTTTCAGACCATTTGCAGCGGCGGCGCGTACTTAAATCCCGATTACCTCAAGCGCTTTGAAAAGTACGGTATCACGATCTATCAGGGCTACGGCATGACCGAGTGCGCGCCGGTGATCAGCACCAATTCCCCGAAAGAGAGGAAAGACGGCTCCATCGGCAAGTGTATGCCGAACTGCGAAGTCAAGGTGGTGGACGAGGAACTCTGGGTGAGGGGTTCGAGCGTCATGCAGGGCTATTATAAGATGCCCGAGGAGACGGCGGAGACGCTGGTGGACGGCTGGTTTCGGACAGGGGATCTGGGCTATGTGGACGAGGACGGGTTCCTGTTCCTCACGGGCAGGAAGAAAAACCTGATCATTACGCCAAACGGCGAGAACGTTTCTCCGGAGGAACTGGAAAATAAGATCGGCAGCGCGCGTCTTGTGCAGGAAGTGCTGGTGCGGGAGGCGGACGGCGCGATCGAGGCGGAGATCTTTCCGGATATGGAGTACGCCGGAAAAAAGAAGATCAGGGACGTAGAAGCGGAAATACGAAAAATAGTTGATGAATATAATGAAAAAGCGCCATTATATAAGCGCGTGGCGAACGTGAAACTGCGCGACCGGGAATTTGAGAAGAATACGACCAAAAAGATCAAGCGGTTCTAAAAAAAGTCCGCCCTCCGCGATATCGCAGAGAGCGGACCTTTTATTATAATCATTAGACTGTAAAATCGAAGTTCTTACCGGGCATGGGAATCGTGGTCTCTTCCTTGACATTGTCCCAGTTAAAGTTTGTGATCTGTGCAAGCAGATCGTCCACGCTGTCGGCGGTCACCGTAGCGCGTTTGCTGTGCTCGTAGTTGTAGCGATCCGGTCCCTTGCCGTTCTTCTCAGCTTCCGCTTCTTTAGCGGCTTCTCTCTTGTCCTCGACGATCTTTTCGACAAATTCTCTCTGGCGCTCGCCTGCCTTTTCCAGTTCTGCGAAATAGGATACCTTGCCGTCCGAGCCGATGTGCACGCCGAGATTTACGACTTCATCTTCGCGGCCGGTCTCCTTTAACGCTTCTTTCATCTCGCCAAGTTTATTGAGGGATTCGTCCAGAAGAGCAAGGTTCTGTTCCTTGACCTCGTCATCGTTTGCCATGCGCTCCAGCTCCTCGGGATCAATGAGGACGCTGTAGTCTTTCGTGCCGCGGGAGAGATACTCGGAAGCCTCCTCCTCGCTCTCATATTCGGCAACATAGAAGTCCGCGTTGTTGTAGGTTTTCTTTAATTCCTGCAAAAGCGCCTTTGCCTTATCGCTCAACTGTACGGAACTGCCTGTCGTTTTCTTCGTGTCGTTCGTTTTCTTGTCGTCGGCTTTTGCGGTCTTTCTGCTCTGTGCGGAAGAACTGTAGATGTTCTTCGCCATTGCGCCGTAGCTGCCGATCCCGTTCATATTGTTCATGTTTTTCGCCCTCCTTAGCCGGTTTCGTTTCCCTGTAAATCCGTTTACCTGTCCGGGGAATACACGGACTCCCCTCTTATCATATATATCGCCAGCGGGGTGTTTTTTCTTAAGGGCAGAAAACGGAAAAAGCGATATATTTTAGGAACCGGACGGGAAAAGGGGTTGAAAAAGGTTAAAAAAGGGTGTATCATAATAAAAAAGGAAGAGAGACGAAAGGAAAAAGGAGGGATACGATGAGCATGACGCTGGCGGAAATTCTGCGGATCAAAGAGGAGAGGGGCTACAGTGTGGCAAAGCTGTCCGAATACAGCGGTGTGCCGATCGGAACGCTGCAGAAGCTTTTGCGGGGAGAGAGTAAGAATCCCCGCAGGGCGACGCTGGACGCCATTGAAAAGGTACTGCGCGGGGACGAGAAAGTCTATCCGGGCAAAGCCTATGAATACGAGGTGGAGGGCAAAAAGCCCGATCGGGTAGAAGAGCCGGCAGTCCGTTACGGGGACAGGCAGACGGGGTCTGCGCAGGGCGGACATACCTTGCAGGATTACTATGCGCTGCCCGATGACAGACGCGTGGAACTGATCGACGGCGTTTTCTACGATATGGCGGCGCCGTCGCTGGTGCACCAGCAGATCGCGGGACTGGTCTATGCGCAGATACGGGATTTTATTGAGGAGAACGAGGGGGACTGCATGCCTTTTATCGCGCCCGTCGATGTACAGTTGGAATGTGACCGTAAGACGATGATGCAGCCGGACGTCCTCATCGTCTGCGACCCGAAAAAGCTGAAAAGTTTCGGCGTCTACGGTGCGCCGGATTTTGTGCTGGAAGTTTTGTCGCCATCCACAAAAAAGAAAGATATGTTGACGAAACTGCCGAAATATATGGAGGCAGGCGTAAAAGAATATTGGGTGATCGACCCGGAGAGAAAGGTTCTGATCGTCTATCTGGCAGAGGAGCGCGGGATGCCCAGCATCTATCCCTTACAGGGAACGGTCGGCGTACAGCTCTATGCGGGGCGCCTGCAGATCGATCTGGACAGGATAGATCGGATCATCGAGAAGATGAAGCGGATCACGGAGGAAACATAAGAGCGGGAGTGCGCCTTGACAGCGTCCGCTTTTTGTAGTATAACAAATTAGTAAAGCATAGAAACATGATAGGAATATAGTAGATTAAGGGCGGATAACCAATACGGCAGGACGGAGGAAGACGATCGTTATGAAAATATCCACGAAAGGCAGATACGCGCTCAGACTGATGCTGGATCTGGCGCTCCGCGATACGGGGGAGCCGGTCAGGATTCGGGATATCGCGGCGAGACAGGAGATATCGGAGAAATATCTGGAGCAGATCATAGCCGTCCTGAATAAGGCGGGTTATGTGAGGAGTGTCAGAGGTCCGCAGGGCGGGTATCATCTGATGAAAAAGCCGGAGCAGTACACGGTGGGGATGATCCTGCGCCTGACAGAGGGGTCTCTTGCGCCGGTGGCGTGTCTGGAGAACGATGTCAACCCCTGCGAGAGACAGGGGGACTGCGTTACGCTGCGCCTCTGGAAGATGCTGGATCAGGCGGTCAGCGATGTCGTGGATAAAATAACGCTGGCGGATCTTGTGGAGTGGCACGAGCAGAAAGCAGCAGATTATGTGATATAACCGTCGCAGGATCAGCATCCTGCGGTCAAAGAAATTAAAAAATCAGAAAGCTCAATACGGACGCAATGAGCTTTCTGATTTTATTTGTATCTTTTGCAATATTAAGAATATTCTCGTAAATTTACAAAATTCTGAAAAGGAAGAGCGTTTCTCGTGTATCCATTGGTGCGGATTTCGATATTTCGATTCTTCTCTTTTTCAAAAGCTTCGTCCAATGCCTCAGAAAAGAACTTTTTCGCGAGCGCTTTGGATGAGTTCTGCTTGGACTGACGGTTTTTGTCGTCGGAAGATGCCTTCTTTAACGGGTTGACCGCCATAACCGCTTCCACTTTATAATACCATTCGTTTGCATAGATTGCGGTGATCCCTCCTTGGATTCATATTTGTGCTCTTCGATATGGCCATATCTTTAACTGCACGGCGAACTCCTTGTTCTGCTAAAGATATCGGCAGGAATCCCGTTTCCTTAACCCTATCTTAGCAGATTTTTTTCAAAAAGGGAAGTAAAAAATCTAAAAATACAATAAAAATACAAAAAAAGTCAGAAAAAAGAAACGGTACGACGATAAAAGCAGACAAAACAGAAAAAAATAGAGGTTGACATTTGACTACCTGTTTGCTATGCTGGGAGAAAAGGTAGGCAGATGTCAACCAATCGGCTTTGCGGCATCAGGCGGGGAGCGGAAAGGGTCTGCCGGAGAAAGCGGAGAAAGGCGCGCGGAATGGAGGATGAGATGGTCAGATTATCGGAAGCGGAGTGGAAAGTGATGGATGTCCTGTGGGAGGAAGCGCCCCGGACGATCATGCAGCTGACCCGCTGTTTTCAGGAGACGACGGGGTGGACGAAGCACACGATCATGACTTTTTTGAAACGGATGGAGGAGAAAGGCGCTGTCTTTTATGAGGCGGGGGAGCGCGCAAAGCTCTATTATCCGAAGATAGACCGCCAGGAGGCGGCGCTCCAGGAGACGGAGGAGTTTCTGGAGAAAGTCTTTGACGGACGGATGGGGCTGATGTTGAATACGATGGTGGAACGGAAAGCCCTGTCGGGGGAAGAGATCGCCGAACTGTACGAGATCCTGCGCCGCGCCGAGGCGGACAGGCTGGCGGCAGGAAGAGAGGAAGCGGCGGAAAACGGAAAGGATGGTGGGAAGAAATGACAGAGATGATCGCTCGTGTGCTGATTACTTCGTCGGTGCTGATTCTGGGGATTTTTGGTTTAAGAAAGCTGACTTCAGGGCGGATTCCCATGCGGCTGCGCTATGCGCTGTGGCTTCCGGTGGCGGTCAGGCTGCTGGTTCCTTTTTCTGTGGGCGAGAGCCCTTTCAGCGTGATGAATGTGTTTCCCGACAGCCTGTCTGATCTGCGGACAGAGGCGGAAGAAAGGCATGCGCTTGGCAAAGCGTTCCTTATGGAGGAAAGAGAGGAGAATGCGGCGGTTTTTGCGATAGAAAACGGCGGCGTCTTCCCCGGTATGGCGGCGGACGGCGGGGGTGGGGAAACTTCTGACGGCGGAAAGGGCGCATATGGAGAGCATCAGGAAAGCGCCGGGGAGTTGCAGGAAAACGGTGGACAGGCACAGGGAAGCGGCGCGGATACGTTGGCAGGCTTTTTGGCGGCGCACCCGAATTTCCCGCGCCTGCTTTTCGGCGGCGTCTGGCTGACCGGATTTCTGGCGGTGGGCGGTCGTGTGCTGCTCTCGAGACGGCGCTTTATCCGTTATCTGCAAAAAAACAGGAACGCGCTTTCGCAGGATGCGCTTCCGGCGGAATTTGCCAAGCGGCTTCCCACGCGCGGGATGCGGGTGTATGAGGTGCAGGGGCTTCCCAGCCCCTGTCTGGTGGGGCGGCATATTTATGTCGGCGGCAGGGAGGCATCCGATCCGCAGAGCCTGTCCCACATCCTTGCGCATGAGTACAGCCATGCCGTGCATCGGGACGGGATATGGGCTTTTCTGCGGAGCTTTCTCACGGCTGTTTACTGGTTCGATCCGTTTGTCTGGGCGGCGGCATATGCGGCAAAACAGGACAGCGAACTCGCCTGCGACGAGGCGGCGGTGGCGTTTTTGGGAGAGGCGGAACGGTTCGCGTACGGCAGAACGCTTTTAAATCTTCTGGAAAACGGAGATGACAAAAAATGCGCAGGGCTGGCTTTCATGCCGGATCGCGGAGAGAAAGGGGTAAAGGAGCGGATCGGCGCGCTTGCGCAGGGCGGCAGAAAGCGGCGCGCCGCGACCGCGCTCGTGCTTGCGGCGGCGGTGCTGTTGTGCGGCTGCGCCTTTCCGGGAGAGGTGCGGGACGATGCGACGCAGTTTGTGATGAAAAACAGCGCGCTTGAGGCGGATGAAGCAGCGGTGCGGAACAAAGAGAGCGTGGGTACAGGCAGCGCCAACGGCGGGAATGCAGACCCGGCAGCGAATGGTCAGGACGGAAAAAATACGGACGGCGGAGAAGATGCGGACGGCACAGACGGCAAAAATGACGGGAATCCGGACGCGGCGGATCAGGACGCCTTTGAGGAAGCCTTAAACTACCGCGGCGTGATGGCGGGAAAGGACGACAGCGAGCTTTTCCTGAGGCGGCAGCCGGATTATCAGGCGTATTATCACTATATAATAGACGGCGAAGGGGAGAATCCCATGCAAAACGGCTGGTACCTGCTCTGTGAAAATGAGACGGCAAAAGTCTCACTCTACGGGCTCTACACGGAAGCGTTTGGGTTCCGCGGATTAAAGACGCTGATCGACGGTGATGTGAATACCTTTGACGGGAAATGGTGCGCTTCTTACATGAACGCGGACAGCGCAAATATCCGGATGTTGGAAAGCGCGGAAGACGGACAGCCGCGGCGGTTTGTGTGGAAACTGCCCGCAGAGGAGAGCGGAAGGGTGGAGATCTGGCGGTTTTACAGCGCATACCGCTATGACACGGGCACGTTGGATGTGGCGGTACTTACGGAGGAGGAATGCTTTTTATGGGCGAAAGAGCATCTGACCTTTGACGTGGATCGGGAGGCGGCAAACGTGTCTGTGATCTGTGACGGCGATATGGTTCCGGGAGAGATCGACCTCTCCGCCTATCAGGATTTACAGGTGGAGGATGTGCAGATCGTGCCGGATGCTTTCGACTTTGCGCTGGCTGATTCCGGGGAGGATTACCTTCTCTGGTCGGATGCGGCGTATGAGGGCTCTGTGGTGCATCTTGTGGTGGGAATCAAGCTAAAAGGCGTCGATGGGCTTTGGTGGGACGGGCTGCCTCCTTTGACGATACAGATCGCGGCGGATGAAAACAGCGCGTCCGGTTTCCGGCTGGGGCATCCGCGGATAGACGAATCCTACGCGGCGCGAGCACTCTGGCAGGAGAAGGAACTTGCCCGGCTGCGGGAAGGCATATCATCAGAGATATCCGCGCAGACAGATGATTCCGCCCTTGCTTTCATCAATCCCTGTCCGGACTATGAGCGCATTTCGGACTGGTACGGAGAGCGGACGAATCCGGCTGCGGGAGAGGTCAGGTCGCACACGGGCGTGGATCTGGCGGCGGCAGAGGGCGCGGACATCGTGGCGGCTGCGGACGGCACGGTCCTTGAGACAGGATTTGATACGGTGTACGGAAATTATGTCATGCTGTGGCATGCGCAGAGCGGGCAGATGACCTACTATGCACACTGTAAAACAGTGGATGTGCGTAAGGGACAGGAGGTAGCGCAGGGAGAAAAGATCGCCACCGTGGGACAGACGGGGCAGGCGACCGGATCTTTCCTGCACTTTGCCGTAAGCCGCGATAACAACTGGGAAGAACCCTATTTTTTGGAATTGGAGTAACTTTTTTAAAGGAAACGCGATAAGATTATTTTCTATCTGCTTTTTTTGTGGTATACTCATATCGGAAAAAGTGATCTTGCACCAAAAGATAGGGGATGAAAGGCAGTATGAAATATAAGAAGATCAACGAGGCGACGGTACAGTGCATCGTCTCGGCGGATGACATGGCGGAATACGGGCTTGCGTTGTCGGATATTTTCGAGCGGAGTGAGAGGGGCGAGGAATTTCTGCGGGTCATCATTGAGCGGGCGCATGAAGAAGTCGGTTATCAGATCAGTGGCGGCAACATCGCCATGCAGATCACGCCTCTCAAAAACGATGGTCTGGTAGTCACTTTCACGGATGAGCGGCCGGCTGATTTTCGGGGAATGCTCCAGCATATCAAGGAGGCGCTGCAGAGTCTGAGCGAGGAACTGAGCGATCAGGAGGAAGCGGCGCGGCTGTTTGATGACAATCGGCGCATGTTCGTTTTCGCGTCCCTGCATCAGGCAATGCAGTACGCGGCGGCGATTCCCAATACATATTCCGTGAAAAGCCACCTCTTTAAGGAGGGGGAGGATTATTATCTGGTATTGGAGAAAGGCAGACTTTCCTACAAGACATTCAACAAGATCAGCGCGCAGGCGGTGGAATTCGGTAATCTGATCGCGGTCTCCGAGGAGCGGCTGCAGTATCTCGAGGAACATGCGGAGTGCCTGATTCGGGATCGCGCGGTGAGCAGGCTGCGCAGGATTTATCGGGCGTAGGTTTTGGAAAAAAACAGATAGAAGCGTGCAATCGTGCTGTCGGCCGAAATGGCTGGCAGCCGTTGTTATGTAAACCACAAGGATATAGGATGCCGGTGCGGAAGGTCAAGAAGCATAAAATTATAGAAGAAATAGGGAGTAGGGAAAGGACATATGAGTAAGAACAAAGCAAAGGGCAATGAGGAGTTTGACGAATTTCTGGAGAAGGAGATCCTGACGGCGAACCGCTATGATGGGACAGAGGAGACGGAGAAAAGGGGAGCGGGGATGCTCTATGAAGAAGCGGGGATCGACCCGAGGATCCTGCGGGCGGTCAGGGAACTTGGTTTCGAGCATATGACGCCCATTCAGGAGCAGGCGATCCCGCTGTTTATGACGGGCAGGGACATCATCGGGCAGGCGCAGACCGGTACGGGAAAAACCGCGGCTTTCGGCATCCCGATCCTGCAAAAGATCGATCCGGCGGACCGCTCCTTGCAGGCGGTGATCCTCTGCCCCACGAGGGAACTTGCCATGCAGGCGGCGGACGAACTGCGCAAATTTGCCAGATACATGGACAGCATCAAGGTGCTTCCCGTCTACGGCGGGCAGGAGATCTACAAGCAGATCAAAAATCTGAAAACGGGCGTGCAGATCGTGGTGGGAACGCCGGGGCGCGTGATGGATCATATGCGCAGGCATACTTTGAAATTGGAGAATGTCCATACCGTTGTGCTGGACGAAGCGGACGAGATGTTGAATATGGGCTTTCGCGAGGACATTGAAACGATCTTAAAGGAGATGCCGGAGGACAGGCAGACGGGGCTTTTCTCCGCCACTATGCAAAAACCCATTCTTGAGATCACGAAGACTTACCAGAAAGATGCCGCCTATATCAAGATGACGCCGAAAGAAGTCACGATCCCTCTGATCAAGCAGGCATATTATCAGATACGCAGACAGGATAAGGAGGAAGCGCTCTGCCGCCTCATCGACTATTACGATCCGAAACGCGCCCTGATCTTTTGCAATACGAAGCGGATGGTGGACGAACTGACGGAGCATTTGAAAGGCAGAGGCTATGAAGTGGAGGGGCTGCACGGCGATCTGACACAGGGTCAGCGGGACACGGTGATGAATCTGTTCCGCAGCGGCAGGACCAATCTCCTGATCGCTACGGATGTGGCGGCGCGGGGGATCGACGTGAGCGACGTGGAGGCAGTCTATAATTTTGACGTGCCGGAAGACATTGAGTACTATGTGCACCGGATCGGCAGAACGGGCCGCGCGGGAAAGACGGGGCGTTCCTTTACGCTGGTGGTGGGCAGGGAGGCGTACAAGATCAGGGATATCGAGCGCATCTGCCACACAAAGATCAGGGAGCGCAAAGTGCCGGGCGGCGCGGATATCATGGCAAGAAAGACGGAAAAGATCCTAAAGGAAGCCTACGCGGTGATCGAAAACGAGGATATCGGCAGGGCGACGGAGTCGATCATGGATGCTGTGGCGCTCGGACAGTACAGCGCGACGCAGATCGCAGCGGCTTTTATGAAGATGAAGCTGGGAGACGAGCCGCAGGATATCCGCATGGAGAAGTTTTTCTTTGAAAAGAAGCCCTTTTCGGGCGGCAAAGGCGGCAAGGGCGGCAGCAGAAACGGCAGATCCGGCGGGAAAGAGAATCGCAACGGCGGAAAAAACGGTTTCGACGGGAAAGCAGGCTATGCCGGAAAAGAGAATCGCAGCGGCGCAAAAAGCGGCTTGAGCGGAAATAATAATAAAAATAAGAAGAAACGGGATTGGGACAGCTACGTTACCGGGGGAGAGAAAAAGAAAGATAAATACAGCTACGGCGGTCTCCGCATCAAGACAAAACAGGGTTAGAGCGTCAGTTCCTGTCCGTGCTCCTTTAGCCATTTGCGGTGGATGCGGTAATCGGGGCAGACGCTTTCCACGAGCGTCCAGAAAGCCTTGGAGTGATCCATGTGCGTCAGGTGGCAGAGCTCATGGACGACCACATAGTCGAGGACGGCGGGCGGCGCGAGCATGAGGCGCCAGTTGAAGGAGAGGGTGCCCTTTGCGCTGCAGCTGCCCCAGCGCGTCTTCTGGTCGCGGATGGTGATACGCTCATACTTTCCTCCCGTGAGCGGCTGGAAATAGGCGGCGCGTTTGGGAAAGTATTCTTTTGCGGCGGCGATGTAGCGCTTTTCCAGAGCGGCTCTCTGTAAGTCTGTCAGGTCGGATGCGGGACGGTTTTTGGTGCGCTCTGCGGCTTCCAGATAGTGGCGGATGATCCACGACTGCTTGTCAGCGAGCAGACGGCGGATCTGAGCCTCCGAGGTGCCGAGCGGCAGGCGCAGGGTGATCTCCCCGTCCGCAGAGATGCTGACGGCGCAGGTTCTGCGGCGGCTGTAGACCACCGAGTAGGGGAGTTCATAAAGTTTGCTCTGGTATTTGATGCGGTATATGCGTTCCATAGTCCTATTTTAACACAGCGGGGGAAGAACTGTTACAATCACTTTACACTTTTTGATAAAACGACTATAATATAGCTGAAACAATCTGGGTCAATTGCGTATAGAAAGGAAGCAGGTGATCATATGCCGACAAGTATCGAAGTAACGAAAATTGCTCTGGATGATTTTAAAAAAATTCAGGAGTATATGTTATTGGCAAAAAAAGAAAACGCCACGGAAACCTATGAGAAATTGAAAGATGAATACTTGACCATTAAGGCGCTTCTCAGCGTGTCCGGTGTGAATCTTGCGGAGATCGACAAAATAAAAGAGTAAGAAAGAAGATAGAAAAGGAGAAATGAGTCATGGGAAGAAAGAAACCTGCAGTATTGATGATCTTGGACGGCTACGGCCTCAATGAGAAGACGGAGGGCAATGCGGTCGCGCTGGCGAAAACGCCGGTGATGGACAAGCTGATGGCGGAGTGCCCTTTCGTAAAGGGAAACGCCAGCGGCATGGCGGTCGGTCTGCCTGACGGGCAGATGGGCAATTCCGAGGTGGGACACCTGAATATGGGCGCGGGGCGCATCGTGTATCAGGAGCTGACCCGCATCACAAAGGAGATCCAGGACGGCACGTTTTTTGAGAATCCCGCCCTCTTGGATGCGGTGAACAACTGCAAGAAAAACGATTCCTCGCTGCACATGTTCGGTCTGTTGTCGGACGGCGGCGTGCACAGCCATAACACGCATCTCTACGGCCTTTTGGAGCTGGCAAAGAGAAACGGTCTTTCCAAAGTATATGTCCACGCTTTTCTGGACGGGCGTGACACCCCGCCCGCGAGCGGCAAAGGCTATGTGGAAGACCTGGAAGCCGAGATGAAAAAAATCGGTGTTGGCGAAGTGGCGTCTGTGACGGGCCGCTACTATGCGATGGACCGTGATAATAATTACGACAGAGTGGAAAAGGCTTATCGGGCGCTCACGAAAGGTGAGGGTTTGACGGCGGAGAGTGCGCCTGCGGGCATTCAGGCTTCCTACGACAGAGACGAGACGGACGAGTTTGTAAAGCCCACGGTGGTCGTGAAGAACGACGCGCCCGTGGCGACCATACAGGACGGCGATTCCGTGGTGTTCTTTAACTTCCGTCCGGACAGGGCAAGAGAGATCACCAGAAGTTTCTGCGACGACGATTTCAAGGGCTTTGTCAGAGAGAAAAAGCTGGATCTGACTTATGTGTGCTTCTCGGATTACGATCCGACAATCCCGAATAAGGAGGTGGCGTTCCACAAGATCTCCGTCACCAACACGTTCGGCGAGTGGCTGGCGGCAAACGGCATGAAGCAGGCAAGACTGGCGGAGACGGAGAAGTACGCCCATGTGACTTTCTTCTTCAACGGCGGGGTGGAGGAGCCGAATAAAGATGAGACCCGTATTCTGGTCAATTCCCCCAAGGATGTGGCGACTTATGACTTAAAGCCGCAGATGAGCGCATACGAAGTCTGCGACAAGCTGGTGGAGGCGATCAAGTCCGATACCTACGACGTCATCATCATCAACTTCGCGAACCCCGACATGGTCGGCCACACCGGCGTACAGGAAGCTGCCATCAAGGCGGTGGAGGCTGTGGACGAGTGCGTGGGCCGCGCGGTAGACGCGGTGAAAGAGGTGGACGGCGTACTGTTCATCTGCGCGGATCACGGCAATGCGGAACAGCTTGTGGATTATGAGACGGGCGCGCCTTTCACGGCACATACGACCAACCCCGTGCCCTTTATTCTGGTCAATGCGGATCCCGCTTACAAGCTGCGCGAGGGCGGCTGCCTTGCGGATATCGTACCCACGATCATTGAACTGATGGGGATGGAACAGCCTGCGGAGATGACGGGGAAATCCCTGCTTGTTAAATAAAAAGGTGGTGAAAGGATGGATGTTTCCGAAATGACTGAAAAAGAGATGATTCAAAAGAATATTGAGGAATTTTCAAGGCTTCAAAGTTACATGATCGTAGCCGAAAAAAATTCGGAATCTTATAAAAGAATGAAAGACAGATATACGGAGCTGAAAGTCATTTTGACAGCTTTTGGTATCAACCTCACGGAATTGGATAAAATCAAGGAATAACGGAATGACGTAAACAGAAAAAGGTGCAGAGCCTCTCAAATTGGGAAAGGCTTTGCACTTTTTTTGCGCGCGAAGCGTCTTGAGTCTGCTGATGCGTATGCGCGGAGCATAAAAAGAAGTGTTGACAAGATTCCACGGCAGATGTATATTAAGTGTACCACCACTAATAGTACAGTTAGTATTATTAGGGGGGGGGGTAAATA
>JAMPCE010000037.1 GCA_023666335.1 bacterium | reverse complement strand
AAGCCATACACTTCTTTTATCACTCAACTTAACAGCCGGTGAAACCCTGAGTTGGGAATTCACCGGCCGCTTTTTATTCACCATTAAAATATTTCCATTCTTTAATCTTCATAATGCCCTTTGCAGGATATAATTTTTATATTCTGCAATTCATCAATGTCATATACAAGACGGTTTGCTTCGTCTAGTAAGATCATTCATCGTTTGTTACTTCCGGTCTTTTTATATGATTTTTACGTTCAAAGTCAAGTATTTTTTGCGATGGCTTCCAGTCCTCCGATTCCATTTCTTTCAACTCTTCCATTGTAAAAGTAATCGTGTTTCCGGCTTTAAACTGTGCTTCGCTTTCATCCAACATAGCAAGATATTCATTGTTTCGCTTTTCCCGTGAATCAATGGATCTTGTCGCAATCATTTTTTTGTCCCTCTCGTCAGGTACATAATACGGTACGATTTCTGTTTCTTTTGTGACATCCTTTGTGACATTTCGATTTTTGTCACTATGGATTCCGACACTTTGACACATTGTTGTCCGATATAAATCACTATCTACAGCATCTAATGATCAATTCAATCTCTCTCCACACAAATTTGCAGCAAACATCATTGCCTGTGCATTTGTAAAAGTGCCCCTAAACTATGGGTAATTCGCCATCAACAAATCTCCAAAAACTTCTTCCAGTGTTTTTTGTGGAACCGCATGATTCTCTATCATTTCAAAAAAAGGCTTGGTGATCTCATTCCACTCTTCTTCACTTATATCGACACTTTCTCCAAAAGGCTTTGCAGTATCATACTTTTGTTTCTCATTTTCATTGATATACCCAAATGGGAACTCGCTTACCTCTATCGTAGAATAGGGATCGGAGCCATGCCCCTGCTCTGACCGCAGAATATCCTGAAAGCTGCCATCTTCCGTGATACCTATCAATTTATCTCTGCAAACGCCGCCATGCAGACCGTCATGGTACCATATCTGCCCTACGCCAACGATCGACTCAAAATAACAGGATCCTGTCCAATATTGCAACATGCATTTACCGGATTCTGGATTATATTTGAACAGATACATACAACTCTGATTAATTGCAAATCCCGGTTTACCATCTCCATCCAAGTCATCATAATAATATAGATAGGGAAATTTTCTCGTATCTTTTTCGGTCTGTACTTCACGATCTTCTTCATCCTTTTCCCAAATATCCTTTTCACCCCAATATAATATTTTCGTCTTCTCCTTAAGACCGTGCTCCAGATTCCCTGAATAATAAGTGATAAGCAATGTGTTCTCATCCTTAAATTTCGCTGATTCGACAGGTCATAGAACATCCGCAAAATCCAAGAAGAATTCCTGATAGCAGTCCCCTTCACCAAACATATCTTTGATGATCAGGGGTCTTTCGTCACCCCAAAAAGGCGGGAGCGCCACTCTATGATATCCTGCCGCTATCGGATTCTCATACCACTCGGAAAATCTGTCATTCACAATATCATAATAAAGGCAGTAACTAGCATAAGTCCCCGCAGAAGTCAGTATTTGGATCGTGTCCCGATCCACATAAAATATATTCCGCAACGCAATTGTTTCATCTTCTCTTACCACTTTGCCGTCCGTATTATAGATTGTATAAAAATATGTACCTCCGTCTTTTTTCACGATTCGAAAATGTTTGTCATTTTCAACCAGTTCCCCTCCACTTCATCCACACGATGCTCTGCACCTGTTTTTCTCCGCAAAATAAAAAAGCAGATGAATCCTCCTATTATCATTGCTATTGCAAATAGAATGATCCATCTCCTTTTTTCCATTTTCACAATAATCCCCCGCACCGTATTTTCGCGCAAAAGTCAAGCCTTTCCCGTACTCCCATGCCCGCCTCTGTCCGCGTTGTCAAGTCTTTCCACCTCGTCAAACACGATCTTCGGCTGATTCTCCATGATGCGGAACTGACAGATGCGGTCGTTTACATGGATCTCGGTATCCCTGAGGGCATAGACCGGCATGAACCACTGGTCGCTGTCGCCGCAGTACGAGCAGTCGATGACTCCTTGATGGTTTGTTTGGATAATGCCGAAATTTTTAAAGGTAGAGCTTCTAGGCACCACATGCGCCTCATAGCCTTTTGGCAGTTCCATCGCCACCCCCAGCGGGATCAGCCGAAACTCCCCTTTCTGCAAGACCACATCCTCCGCCGCCCGCAGGTCGATCCAGTCGGATTTTCCGTCGATATAGGTAAGCCGCTCAATCTGATCGGAAAAATATTTGATCCTGATATGCTCCATTTTCATCCTCCACGTCAGACTTATTTTTCAATCACTCCTCCATGTCAGAGCAGTTTAATTTTCAATCAATCCTTACATATAGTCCTCACAGTAGAGGATCGGCGCCGCCGGATCTGTCTGCGACAGACTTTTTTGCACGTCGATCACCCGCTGGTTTTTACTGCCTTTCCACAAAAGTTTCGCGTCCTTCAATGCGATTTTAAACTCGCCGTCCACCAGAACATCCACATATTTCATGAGCGGATAATGCAGAATGTCCTCCCAGCTGTCCCCTGTATAGAGCCAGATGGTCTTTTCCGGATATTTCTTTTTGATCTCATCCATCAGGGTACGCACATCCAGACGGTTTGCGGAGTGCAGGGGATCACCGCCGGAGAAAGTGATACCGCTGATGTAAGGCTGATCCAGTTGGTCGAAGAGTTCCTGTTTTGCCGCCTCGTCGAAAGGAAGACCGCCATCTGGATCCCAAGTGACGGGATTCTGACATTCCTTACAGCAGTGGGAACAGCCTGCGACCCACAGCACCACCCGCAGACCGTCGCCGTTTAACATATCGTCTTTTGTAATATTGTGGTATCTCATCACATGCTTCTCCGTTCCGCGATCTCCGCCATCTTGGCTTCGCTCAGGCGGGTGTCGCCGTGCACGCGGGAATATGCAAGATAGCCGTTCATGCGGTCGATCTTTGTGAGGTTGCGGCTGCCGCAGACAGGGCAGACGTCCATTTCCAGTTCCTGATGACCGCAGTCGTCACAATAGGCGAGCGAAAGGTTGACGCCCTCATAAAAGCCCATATCCATCGCTCTGCGGATCAGGGTTTTGATCGCACCCAGATTGTAATCCACCGGATATTTTACATACTGGATCTTGCCGCCGTTTGCCATCTCCCAGAAGCGGTATTCGAGATCCTGTTTTTCTATGGGCGTGATATCTTCGGTCACATGACAGTGGAAGCTGTTGGAAACGTATTCCTTGTCGGAGACGCCCTCTATGATGCCGTACTTTGCCCGGAACTGTTTTACCTGCAAGCCGCAGAGATTCTCCGCCGGCGTCCCGTAAATGGCGTAGAGATGACCGTCTTCCTCCTTATACTCATTGATCTTATTATTGATGTGCTCCAGCACCTCCAGTGCAAAGGCTCCGTCCTCCACAAGGGACTTTCCGTTGTAGAGTTCCTGTAACTCGTTAAATGCCGTAATACCGAAACTCGCCGTTGCGGATTTTAAGATCGGTTTGATCTTATCGTGGAGCTGCAAGTGACCGCCCAGAAAACCGCCCTCACAATAAGCCAACGGGTTCGTGGACGCACGCATCTCACCCAGATAAGCGTAAGTCCTGATATGAAGCTGCCTGATCAGATTCAGGTAATAATCGAGCACATCATAGAAGTCCTTGCCCTCCTGTCTCGCCTTCGCGAGGATCATCGGCAGGTGCAGCGATACGGCTCCCACGTTGAACCGTCCCACAAAGACAGGAGAATCCTCATCATCCGCCGGATGCATACCGCCCCGCTCGTACCAGGGGGACAGAAAGGCGCGGCATCCCATCGGCGAGATCACCTTGCCGTACTGCTTATACATGCTCGCGATATATCCTTTGCCGGTCAGGCTCAGCCAATCGGGGTACATCGTCTTTGCGGAGCACTTCACGCCCGCCTCAAAGACGTCCTCCAGCTCCTTGCCGGGACCGTGCAGGTTCTCGTCATACAAAAATACGATCTTGGGGAAGAGCACGGGCTTTTTGCACTCTTTCTTGCCCTGTCCCTTTCTGCGCACGTTGAGCATCTGGATGGTCGCAAGTCTCGCAAACCTTCCCGTGCCGATCCCTGCCGTCACCGTGATGAAAGGATAATCGCCCCTGCTGCTGGCAACGGTATTGAACTTATATTCCCAGCCCTGAAAACCCTGCTCAAACTCCTTCGTCACATCCGCAAGCGCCTCCGCCTCCGCCGTCACCTTGTCGATGCCGAGTTTTTTATATTTGGCGATATTTCTTTTGTAGGATTTCTCCGCATAAGGCTCTAAAATCTTATCTACTTCCGGCACCGTGAAGCCTCCGTACTGCTGGCTCGCCGCGCTAAGGACGATGTCTCCTATGACATCGAACGCCACGTCGAGCGTCTTCGGCTCATTGTACCAGATATTGCCCATCTCGAAGCCGCCGGAAAGGACTTCCGCCACATTGAAAAGACAGCAGTTCATGGTGTCTCTTCTGGCTGACATATCGTGCACATAGATATAGCCGTCCCGGCATGCCTGGATCTCCTCCGTCGTCATAAAGAATTTCTGGTACAATTCCTTATTGAACTGATTGAAGATCAGGCTGCGCTTCGTGGAGACAAGGGCGCTGTCCGTATTAGCGTTCTCCTTGTCGCCGATGTACATGATCGACTGGCTCTTCTTATAGACGTCGTCCATCATGCGCACAAAATCCTGCTTGTAATTGCGGTAATCGCGGTAGCTCTTCGCCACGATGGGCTTCACATCCTCCAGCGCGCTTTCCACGATATTGTGCATGATCTGGATCGGGATCTGCTCCTCGCCGAGATCGTTCACCTTATCAATGACCGTCTGGCAGATGTGGCGCTTCTCCTCCTCCGTGAATTTGGTCAGGGCGCGGTATGCGCTCTTCCCCACCGCGTCGATGACTTTCTGGACATTGAAAGCCTCCAGGCTCCCGTCCTTTTTGATCACCTTCACGCCTTTTTCGGGATGGTATTTCAGACCGTAGTCCTCCCCATCCGCATGGTCCGAATCAAATTTACTACCCATACTCTCCTCCATGTCAGGGCATTCTGCCGCAGTATCCGCGGCTTCTTTTGTTCCTATCGCCTCTCTGCATTTCCACAAAATATAGTGTCAGTTGACATAATAACACAATATATTGCGGTTTAGGAACAGTATACGGCAAGAAAGAAGTTATGTCAATGACCCGTGCCCGAAAAAAGCTCTAAAAAAATAACAAAAAAGGATACGTCTTTTTGTGACATATCCCATGAAAAAAATCATTGACAATCCGAATCGCCCCCATATCCCGCAAGTGTCTCTTTCAGATGCGCAAGATATTCCGCTCTCACATCCTCGGGAGCAAAGATCCTGGCGCCGCCTCCGAGTCCGGTCAGCCAGCCGAAAAACTGTCCGCTCACCGCGACCCGCACCCGCACGGAAAAATGTTCTTCATCCCGTTTGCGGATGGGCGCTTCTTTCCCGAAGCGATCCATCACCACACCGATCAGGCTGTTTTCAAAGAGCAGCGTGACCGTCTCCTCCCTGCCGCCGTACATCCCGAAGGTCTTGTTCGCATAGTCCGCGATATCAAAGCGCTCAAAAAGCGCCGCGCCTTCCCGCTTTTCCTCCATGACCTCGATCTTTGCCATCTTGTCCACGCGGAAGTGCTTGATCTTATCCTCCTCGCTGTCATGGGCGATCAGATAATAGTTCTCGTCCTTACAGGTAAGCGCCCACGGACTGACTATGTATTGTCTTCCATCCTTTCGCGGGACAAGTTCTCTGTTCAGATTCCATTCCAGATACTGAAAGGAGATCTGCCTGTTGTTCTGGATCGCGCGGTGGATATCGTCCACCACATAGTAAATGCTCTCGTTGGCGGTCTTGATACGGTTCGCCACATAGACCTGCCGCTGTAACTGCCCCGCCTGTGCTTTGGAAGCCAGCTTCTCGATCTTTGAGATCAGTTCCCGCGATTTATTGAGAGTAAGAAACCGCGACGCCTGCACTGTCTCCACGAGGAGTTT
Source organism: bacterium (assembly GCA_023666335.1). Taxonomy (GTDB): domain Bacteria; phylum Bacillota; class Clostridia; order Lachnospirales; family Lachnospiraceae; genus UBA3282. The sequence goes on along the minus strand of JAMPCE010000037.1, from coordinate 21,063 downwards.
TAACTCCGGCAGCTCAAAATCCCTGCCCGCCAGATAGTATCCGCCGCCGCTCTTCGCCTTGACCAGCACGATATCGTAGCCAAAGTCAGTAAGCTGCGCAATGTCGTCGTAGACGCTCTTTCTCTCCGCGCTGATCCCGTAAGCCTTAAGCGCCTCGATCAACGCCTGCGCGCTCAGACAGTGCTCCTCGTCGGACTGCTCTGTCAATATCTTCAAAAGATACAATAACTTTAATTTTTGGTTCCCTGATTTTGCCATTTATTCTTCACCAGATTCTGCGCGTATGAGCAGATTCGAGATGCTTCGCATCTCTCATTCGCGTTGCTCGCCGTAAGCCCTGCAAATCACGCCCTCATGCAAGCATGGCGCGTTTTTTGCATGACTTCCGGCTCTGCTCATACGCGCAAAAAGGGCGTCCGCACCCGGAACACCCTTCCCGTTCATTTTCTGTCTCGTCAAACCGTCGTGCCGCCCTCAGCCGTGCTCCCGCTCTCCGCAAGCGCCGCTTTCGCATCTTTGCTCTTTCTCCACTTTACGCCGATCACACTCGCCACAATCACGAGCGCAATGATCAGCACAAATACCAGCAGATACGAGAAAAAAGCATTCAAAAATAAGATCAAGTTTGTCATTTGTCCCCTTCCCTCTTTCTATGTACTTTCCAAAGTTACGATTCTGTTTTTACGCTCTCTTTTTCTATCATACCACCAATCAGACGGTATCGTCAAGCAATTCTGTGCCATCCGCCGCCGTGGTCGCCAATTTGTCGCAGCGTTCATTCTCGGGATGCCCGTCGTGCCCTTTGACCCACCGAAAGGTAACGCGGTGCGGCTCCATTGCCCGCAGCAGGCGTTCCCACAGATCGATGTTTTTGACCGGCTTATTTCCCGCCGTCTTCCAGCCTTTTTTTAACCACCCGTCGATCCAGTTCTGATTAAAGGCGTCGGTCAGATATTTGGAATCGGAAAACAAAACCACCTCACAGGGTTTTGTGAGCGCCTCCAGCCCCACGATCGCCGCCATCAGTTCCATGCGGTTATTGGTCGTCTTTTTGTATCCGGCGGAATACTCCCGCTCATGCAGCGTTCCTTTGCCGTCAACATACTGCAAGACTGCGCCGTAGCCGCCCGGACCCTCCGGGTTCCCGCGCGCCGCGCCGTCCGTGTAGATCGTTACTTTCATAAAAAATCCTTTCTCCCGCTAAACGCAGTGCCAGTTTCCTTCCCGCATAAAATGCTTTGCCATCGCTTCCGCCTCTGTGGTAATACGCTCGTCATACTGTAACATGCGCAAAAGCGCGATGGCGTTTCTGGTGGACGCCGGTCCTTCCATCAACTGATAGGGAAAGAAGATATCGTTCTCCTCGATCCGCTCCTCAAAATGATAATTGTCAAATTCCCGCTCCAGCAGTTTCGTCAGCTCGATATCGTGGGTCGCCGCAAAGCAGAGCGCATGCCCCGCCGCCAGTCTCTTCATGATCTGCGTGGAAGCCGCGATCCGTTCCACCGTATTCGTTCCCCGGAGCACTTCGTCCACAAAACAGAGCACGGGACGCTCTTCCTTTTGCCCCGCCTGATCGAGGATCCGCTTGATGGACTTGATCTCCACCATATAATAGCTGTCGCCGCCCTCCAGGTCATCCCGCAGGGACATGGACGAATAAATGCGGTAAAGCGGCGCTTCATAGACCGCCGCCGCACAGGTATGCACCGTCTGCGCCAGCAGCGCGTTCACAGCCACCGCCCGCAGGAACGTGGATTTTCCCGAAGCGTTGGAACCTGTCAGCAGCACGCCCTTTTTCGCATCCAGAGAGTTTGGCACCGCATCGTGCAGCAGCGGGTGATACAACTTTTCCGCGCGCAGAAAAAGAGCTGTATTGCCTTCTGTCCGCAGTTTTGGCGAACACCAGTTCTCTCTCAGGCTTTTTCGAAAAGAACCAACCGCTACCGCGCACTCCAGCTGCCCGACCACGGTGATCAGCCTGTCCATATCATCCATATATTTACGCAGCTCATGCAGCGCCTTGTTAAAGCGGATCAGATCCAGATAGAACAGCATCCGCAGATAATCAACCAAAACCTCCAGCGGATTGCCGCTTCCCTGTCCCGCCGCCGTGATCAGATAGGAACTTTTCACAAAGCCGCGCATCTTCCGTCCGGTCTCCCTGATCACGGAAAGTTCCTCCCCGATCTCACCGATCTGTGCCTTTCCGAGTTCTTCCGTTCCCATGAGCATCCTTCTCACATAGGCAAAGCTGGTGACATACGGTTCCACCTCGTGAAACTCCTTAAAGTAACCGATCAGATTGTGGCACAACACGCCGAACAGACAGACCAGCCCAACCGGCAGGGAAAAAAACATCGCGGCTATGCTCAAAAGCACCAGCGCATCCCAGAAAAAATAGCGGCTGCTCTTCCGTTCGCCGAGCAGATCCAGATGGTCCAGATATTCATAGATGGAATGCCTTCCCGTCCTTCCGAGCCGATAACAGACCCGCTGCAGATTCTGCCTCGCATCCTCATTTTCCATAAAGAAACGGATACGCTCCTCCATCCGCAAAAGCTCGTCCGCATCTTCGGCAGGCGTTCTTAAACGGTAATACAGATACTCGTCGCCCGCCGCCGAAAGGCAGGTGTTCAGCCGCTGGTACACCGCATCCATATACAGATCGTTCCATGTGATATCGTCGATCTGATCCGCCTTTGGATGCTTCTGATAATACATGCTGATATGCGCAAGTTCTTCCGCGCCGTAAGTACGTTTCGGCGGCGTTCCGTAGTCCGCGTAGATCTCCTGCAATTTCTGTTCCATCAACCGTCTGCTGTCCGCATACTCCTTTGTCATGACCAGCACGATGGCGAGCAGGATCAGGCAGATAAAGATAAAAGCATCCATATCGTCAGCGGAGATCCGTGATGATCTCGTTTGCCTTTCTATAGATTTCTTCCACATCATAGGCTTTTGTAAACTGCCCGTTCTCGTACAGGATCTTTCCCGCGATCATCGTCATCTTCACATTCTGTTTGCTGCCGCTGTAGACCAGATTTTTGGGAATGTTATTGATGGGCTGCATGTTCGGCTGATGGAGGTCGATCAGAATCACATCCGCCTGCTTCCCCGCCGCCAGCACGTCCGTATCCGGCAGATTCATGGCTTTTGCGCCGTTTGCCGTCGCCATCTTTAAGACGTTAAGCGCATCCACAGCCGCCGCGTCCTGCTCCTTTAATTTTGCAAGCCCCGTCACCAGAAACATTTCCCGAAACATATCCAGACAGTTGTTGCTGGCAGGTCCGTCCGTGCCGATTGCCACGTTGACGCCGCGTTTTAAGTATTCGGAGATCGGCGCGATGCCGCTGGCAAGTTTTGTGTTGGAACCGGGATTCGTCACGACGCTCAAACCCCGTTTCGCAAAAATCTCCATATCCTCCTCATCCAGCCAGACACAGTGATACCCGCCCCCGCCGTAATCGAACATTCCGAGGGAATCCAGCAGTTTTACAGGGGACATACCGTAACGCTCCTTACACCCCTCCACCTCCGATCTCGTCTCGGAAAGATGCGTAAACACCGGCGCCTTGTATTTGTGCGCCATCGCCGCCACCTGCTCAAGGAGCGCCCTAGAACAGGTATACTCCGCATGAAAACCGATGAAATAGGAATGCAGCGGATCCAGTTCGTTTAAGGTATGATACCGCTCCTCCATCTGCTTTAAGGACGGTTCAAAATGTTCCTGCCCGCTCGTGCCGCTTACCTGCACACAGCGCATCCCCATCTCCACGCAGGCTTTCGCCGTGGTCTCCGGTGTCAGATACATATCAAAGATCGATGTGATCCCGCTGGTCAGGTACTCTAAGACCGCCAGCTTCGTCAGATGATAGATCATCTCCCCGTCAAGTTTCGCTTCCATCGGAAAGATCTGCTTCGTCAGCCAGTCCTGTAACGGCAGGTCGTCTGCGTAAGAACGCAGAAACGTCATGGCGGAATGCGTATGCGCATCCTTAAAGCCCGGCATCAAAAGATTCCCCTCACAGTCGATCTCCCTGTCCCACAGGATGCTCTCGATGGAAAGGGACTGGCAGACTGCCGCCGCATCGCCGCCTTTCCCCACATAAAGGATCTTATCATCCTGCACCCAGAGTTCGCCTTCTATGAGATCGGTCGTCTCCATCGTCAGAATCCGCGCATTGTAAAATCTGTAATTCATATCTTATCCCTGCCCCTCCTTTTTCTCCTGCATGATGCGGGCAACACAGCGTCTGATCTGCCCGTGGATCAGACGGTTGACGCGCTCCGGCGCATCCGTATTGGAATTATGCCCGGCGTTTTTGATCCATTTCAATCTGATCCCCGTATGCTTATGCCACGCCCTATTATAGCGGATACAGGAACCGGCATGATCCTTTTCTCCGCACAACAAAAGCGCCGGACAGGAAATCCGATAAGGAAGATCCTTTTCTATCGCCTCCGCCAAAATACGGAAGCCGTGACCTGCCAGCTTGGCATATCGTGCCTGCTGTCCCTCATACCCTTTCATGGTATCGTGCATCAGTTTCCTTCCGTATGACGAGACGGCGACTCCCTTTACGCCTGACCGCAGCAGCCATTTCCACGGATAATAACGATAGATTGGCTCCATCCTTTTTAACAGCCAGATCTCCGCAGCGGTCACATAACGCCGTTGCAGCGGCGCAGAGTCGATCGAGACAAATCCTTTCAACTTTTCGGGAAACAACTGCGCATACATCTGTCCGACATAGCCGCCCATCGACTGTCCGACGATCACGGGGTTTTTCATCTCTTCCGCCGCAAGGATCTCATCCAACCACCTCGCCTTGTCCTCCAAAGAAAACGTGAACGCAAAGGGCCAGGACGCGGCATGCCCGGGTGCATCCCAGACAAATAAAGTGTACTTTCCCGCAAAATACGCGATCTGTTTATCAAACAGATGATGATCCGCCGTCAATCCCGGCAAAAAGACGAGCGTTACGCTCGAATCCTGCACTCGATCGATCCAATAATGAATGATACCGCAGCGGGTCTGCCAGGTCCTTTTCTGCAACATTTGTCCTGCCTCCTGCTTTTCCTGTAACCGTTTACTGCCGTCGCACATTTTCCGGTCCGAAGCTCTCCGGCAGAAGTGACATAAGTGTCATAACTTGGCAATCCTCCTCCGACTTCGCCACGATCACCTGAAAGTGTTCCGGCTCGCAGAATTCCCGCATCACCTGCCTGCACACGCCACAGGGATAAGCGTACTGCGTCAGTTCCTCCCCTTCGGGGCTTCCCACGACCGCGATCGCCCGAAAGCCGCGCGCCCCTTCGCTGACCGCCTTGAAAAAGGCTGTCCGCTCAGCGCAGACGCTCGGTCCATAAGCCGCGTTCTCGATATTGCAGCCCGTGACGATTTTCCCGTCCTCACAAAGAAGCGCCGCGCCCACCTGATAGTGCGAGTAGGGCGAATAAGATTTTTTCCGCGCCTCTATCGCCCTTTTGACCAGCTCCCCTATTTCCTGTTTGGACAAATGCCTGTCATTCATATCCGTTCTCTCCTGCTGCCTCGGCGGCAGCTGTACGCTCCGCTGTCTGTCCGTGCCGCGGCTCAGATCAGCGTTTTAAATTTCGTGATCGACTCCACCAACAGCTTCTCGAATTTCGGCGCTACCGCATTTGCCGCCTCCTGCACTTCCTCGTGCGTGAGCGGCGAACTGTTCATGCCTGCCGCCAGGTTGCTGACACAGGAAACGCCGCAGATCTTCATCCCCATATGGTTTGCCGCGATCGCTTCCACCACCGTGCTCATGCCGACCGCACTGACACCCAGCTTGTGAAGCAATTGGATCTCCGCAGGCGATTCAAAAGAAGGCCCGGTAAGCTGCGCATACACGCCTTCAAACAGTTCGATGTCATTTTCTTTCGCCGTGTCTTTGATGATCCCCTGCAGGTCCTCGTCATAGACATGGGACATATCGGGGAACCTCGTCCCCAGCTCGTCGATATTGGCGCCGATCAGAGGATTCGGGGCAAAGATCGACACATGATCGCGAATCAGCATCAGGCTGCCCGCATGAAAAGCCGGATTGATGCCGCCGGAAGCGTTCGTCAGAAAAAGCACTTTCGCGCCCATCATCTTCATCAGGCGGGTCGGCAGCACCACGTCCGTGATGGGATACCCCTCGTAATAATGTACGCGCCCCTGCATCAGGACCACGGGCACTTCACCTATATAGCCGAAAATGAACTTTCCGGCATGTCCCGGCACGGTGGATACGGGGAAGCCCTCGATCTCACTGTAGGGAAGTTCCGCTTTCACATCCACGACCTTCGCAAAGTTACCGAGGCCGGAGCCGAGGACGACTGCCACTTTCGGCTCGAAGTCGATCTTTGCTTTGTAACAATCGTAGCATTTTAAGAGTTTTTCGTAGACTGGGTTCATTTGTGCACCGCCTTTCTCTTTATTTGATAGATTTTGATAGATTTGATGTTCGCTAAATGCCCTGCATCGGAAAAATCGGAAGATACATTTTTAAGATCTCCTTTTGAAAAGATTCCGGAAGCTTGTCAAACTCCTGAATCTCAATCAAAAAAGGGATGTCGCTGTCACTTATCATTTCCCGCAATTCGCTGATCGATTTATTCTCTTCATGAAAGTTCTTAACAGTCAGGTCAAGGTCGCTGCCGGAATGCGAATCATTTTTGATACGGCTTCCATAAGCCCATATTTCCGCTTTGGGACAATATTTTTCAAAAATAGCTTTTAATTCATCCAAATATTCTTTTTTTACATCAAGCATCATCTATGACCTTCTTCAAATTTTTCACATCCGACAAAAAATCATCCATCAAAGCCAGCGTTTCTTCCGCAAATGCCTGACCGTGATCATGCGCTGTGCTGTTTCGATTATCGCGGTATTTCATCCATCTTCCGGCTTCCTCCTCTGTCAACAGGGAATGCTTATGCGCATACCGGAAAATATCTTTGAACGACAATGCATCAACTGCTTTCTTTGACGCAAAATAGGGATTCAATTTCTTTTTCAGCAGTTTTCCGCTCTGCTCGATCGTCATTTCAAATCCTTTGACCAGTGAATTGCGGTATAATTCATAGTCGATCGTTCCTTCCTGCGATTTTTGCAGCATCATATAAGATTTTTCAAGCGTATCGATACATCTCTGTAAATATTCTGTGTTGATTTCTGACACTTTCGAGCCGTCCTTCCGCCAATATAAAATTTTCTGCCTATATTATATCATATCTCAGAAGCGAATACAGCAAATCATTTCAGAAAGAATTGCGAAGCAATTCTTTGGTCGCAGGCTGCCGAGCCTGCGACAATTGTATCATATCTCAATCGATTGTAGATATAATCAGTTTATAAAAAACGTGTAATTTTCATTTGTTCAAAATACTTTTTTGTCTGCGGCATTTTTTGAATCATATCATATACCCCATTTTGTTCATATGCTTCCCATCCCAGAGATTCCCCTGCTCTATACTTCGTATATTGCTTTAACTGCTCATAAAAATTTTCTCTCATTCCCGCCATAATGTCAACAACAAACTTGTTCTCCACTACTCTACCGTATAAACCACTTCATAATTCGTCATCCTCCGCATCAAAAACATCCTCATAAGCCGCAAATTCTGTTCCTGATCTCGCGGCGCGAGCCAAAGGCATTTCCATTTCTTTTTTTCAGAAATAATCAGCGCCGAGAAATTGAACATCCCGACGCTGAACCCGCAGATCAGCACACTGCATATCGTCATCCAGATTCTTTTTGTACGTTCTTTCATCTTTCGTATTCCTCCTCATTAAATGATGATACACACCATCCCACCATTGCAGTCATTCACGATCTTCTGCATGGTCTCCTGCAATTTCACCTGACTCTCCTCGTTGATCATGGAGATTTTTCCGGTGATGCCGTCGTTGACCAGCTGCTCCACGGTCTTGCCGAAGATATTTGTCTCCCAGATGCCCTCCTCATCGCTGCTGGTATCGGAGATAAACTGGATCAGGTCCTTTGCCTGCTCCTCCGTCCCCACGATGGGCGAGATTTCCGTCTCGATGCTCGCTTTGATCATATGGATGCTGGGACTCTCCGCCTTGATCTTGACGCCGAATTTATTGCCCTGCTTGATAAGTTCCGGCTTCTCCAAAACGATTTCCTCCCGGTCGGGCATCACCACGCCGTAGCCTTTATAGCGCACCGCTTCCAGCGCGTGCAGCACTTTCACATACTCTTTCTTCATCTTCGCCATCTCCCGCAGGGTCGCAAGGAGCTGATACTCGCTGCCGATGTTCTCGCCCACCAGGTCGCTCAACATCTCGTAATAATAAGCGTCGTCCACATCCAGCACGATACGCACGCTGCCGTCCGACATATTGACGCCGTCCAGCTTGCATTTTTTGACGTACTCGCTCTCCAAAAGAAAACTGTCCGCCGTGATATCACGGATGTGATTCAACTTTGCCATCAGACCTTTCAACTGAGCGATGATATCCTTTTTCATCTTATGGTCGCAGGGCAGCATCTCCACCCACTTCGGCATATAAAACTCAACCATCGTGAGTGGAAACTCATAGAGGATATTCTCCATGATGTGGTTGATATCTTCTTTCTTTAACTGCTCGCAGTTTACCGGCATGACCGTGACCTGATACTTTTCGCTGATCTCGTCGGCCAGCGCCCTTGTCTCCTCCGCATAAGGCTTCTCGGAATTCAGGAGGACGATATAGGGCTTACCGAGCGCCTGCAGCTCTTTGATGGTGCGCTCTTCCGCCTCCAGAAAACTTTCTCTGGGCAGTTCCCCGAAAGAACCGTCGCAGGTCACGACGATGCCAATCGTGGAATGGTCGCGGATCACCTTTCTCGTGCCGATCTCCGCCGCCTTTGTAAAGGGGATCTCCTCCAGCGACCACGGCGTCTTGACCATGCGCTCCTCGTCCTTTTCCATGTGGCCCGCCGCGCCCTCGACCATATAGCCCACGCAGTCCACCAGACGCACTTTCACGTCGATATCCGCCCCCAGCTTCACATGGGCGGCTTCCTTGGGGATGAATTTCGGTTCGGTCGTCGTGACGGTCGTTCCGCCCGCGCTCTGCGGCATCTCATCCTGCGCCCGCTCTTTCTCGTTCTCATCCTCCATGTACGGCAGCACCAGCAGATTCATAAAACGCTTGATAAAAGTCGATTTTCCAGTCCTCACGGGTCCCACCACGCCAAGGTAGATCTCGCCTCCCGTTCTGTGCTGTATATCTCTATAAAGGTCATATGTACTATTTTGTAAGATATCCATAAGAAAACCTCCTGCTTATACTGGTAAATGTATATGCAGGAGGCGCTTTCGCTATACCGCATTCTGTTGATTTTCCGAAAAATCCCCTACTGCGCCAGCTTGTGGAAGATGATGCAGTTTGGCTGATCCACCGGAATCTCTTTGCCGTTCATGACCAACAGCCCGTTCTTTAGATCGACGCTGAAAAAAGTCATGGTATTCGACTCATGATTTAAGGAGACAAGGTGCTTATTGTCCGGAAAGAGCGCCGCGTCCTTCGGGTAATCGCCGCTGATCGGCAGACAGAGTATCTTTGTGAGCATCCCTGTCTTCTGGTCGATCTTATAGACGACCGCGCTGTTATCCCCGGCATTGGAACTCGTGAGATACTTAAAGTCATCCGAGATATTGAGCGCGCTGGCAGCGGAACCGCCCGCATGGTAGTCGTTTAAGGTAGGGATCGTCTGAATCTTCTCAAACTCGGGATTGCCGCCCACCTCGTGATAGGTGTAAACGTCGATATAATTTTTCAGCTCGTGGACGATGTACAGGATGCTGCCGTCCTTGGAAAATTTCAGATGGCGGGGTGCGGATTCCTGTTCGCTCCGGATCATATCGATCGGTTTCAACTTCCCATTCTCGTGATCCACTCGGTACACGTTCACATGATCGAGTCCCAGATCCGCCGCGCAGAGATAGTGATTGTCTCTGGTCATCTTGACGCAGTTCACATGGGGTCTGAAATTCCGCTCCGCGATGCTGCCGAGTCCCTTGTGATAGACTTCATCCGTGATCTCTCCGATCCCGCCGTCCTCCCGCAGCCGCAGCACCGTGATCTTGCCGTCGTGGTAGCCGCCCACAAAAAGGAGCTTATCCTCGTAATCCGTGGACAGATAACAGCCTCTCATGCCGTTGATCGTCCCTTTATTGATAACTTCCAGATCGCCCTCCGGCAGGATCTTATACGCCTCTACGCCAAAATCCGTGATCGAATAGAGATATTTCTCATTATGGGAAATCGTGATATAGGAAGAGTTTGTGATCTCAACCTGATTCTTTTCCGTCATCCTGCCGTTTTTCAGATCCACATCATAGATCTTAATCCCGTAATTGTCCTCCTTTGCCGAGGTATAAGTAGACACATATGCCACATATTTATCCTGACTCATCGCCAAACCACGCCCTTTCTCTGCATGACTTTCCTGTTTATCCAATTACTACCAGATATTTTACCATATTATCTTCAACTTGTTAATCCTAAAATTTTGATATTATTTTACATTTTCCCATTGACATACGGAAGCATTCCTGTATAATGAGATGCAGTTATTGTTTAGCAACAGTAAACTTTTGGTTTATATCTACTGAATCGCGGACGAAACGGAGAAACTATGGAAAACACAGGCAGCAAGCCCTCTATCGGAAACAAGATCAAAGAACTTCGCAACAAAAAGGGGCTGACGCAGGAGGAACTGGCGGACCGCAGCGAACTTTCCAAAGGCTTTATCAGCCAGCTGGAAAACGACGTGACCTCGCCCTCGATCGCCACGCTGATCGACATTTTACAGTGCCTCGGCACCAGCCTGAAAGATTTCTTCAACGACGCGGACGACGAGCAGATCGTCTTTCGCCCCGAGGACTTCTTTGAAAAAGTGGACAATGAACTCCACAATAAGATCGAGTGGATCATCCCAAACGCGCAGAAAAACATGATGGAACCGATCCGCGTCACACTGGAAGCGGGCGGCTCCACCTACCCCGACCAGCCGCACGAGGGCGAGGAATTCGGCTATGTCCTCTCCGGCTCCCTCACGGTCATTCTCGGCAGCCGCAGCATCCGTGCCAAAAAGGGCGATACTTTCTACTATCGGCCGGATTCGGAGCACTATATCAAGGCAGGTCCAAAGAACGGCGCAGTCTTTTTGTGGATCAGCACGCCGCCGAACTTTTAACACGGAGGATATACTTTCATGAATAAGGAACTGATTCAACTGATCGATATTTCCAAATCCTTTGACGGACAGCCGGTTCTGGACGAACTGAATCTGTCCATCCATGAAAATGAGTTTGTGACGTTGCTTGGACCCAGCGGCTGCGGCAAGACGACTACGCTTCGTATTCTTGGCGGTTTCACAAGCCCGGACACCGGCCGCGTGGTCTTTGACGGACAGGATATCACCCGGATCCCGCCCAACAAAAGGCAGTTAAATACCGTCTTTCAGAAGTACGCGCTCTTTACGCACATGACCATTGCGGAAAATATCGCTTTCGGCTTAAAAGTCAAGAAAAAGTCCCAAAGCTACATAGACGACAAGATCCGCTATGCCCTCAAGCTGGTAAACCTTGAGGGATATGAAAACCGAATGCCCGACTCCCTAAGCGGCGGCCAGCAGCAGCGAATCGCCATCGCGAGAGCCATCGTCAACGAGCCGAAAGTCCTGCTTTTGGACGAACCGCTGGGCGCTCTGGACTTAAAACTGCGCCAGGAGATGCAGTACGAACTGATCCGCATGAAAAACGAGCTGGGTATCACCTTTGTCTATGTGACCCACGATCAGGAGGAGGCTCTCACCATGTCCGACACCATCGTGGTGATGAATCAGGGCTACATCCAGCAGATCGGTTCGCCGGAATCCATCTACAACGAGCCGGAGAACGCCTTTGTCGCGGACTTTATCGGGGACAGCAACATCATTCCCGCCACCATGATCGAAGATAAGCTGGTGGAGATCCTCGGCACGCGCTTTGCCTGTGTGGATACGGGCTTTGGCACAAACAAACCGGTGGACGTCGTCATCCGCCCGGAGGATGTGATCCTCGTGGAACCGTCTGCGGGGATCATCCGGGGCGTCGTGACCCATCTCATCTTCAAGGGCGTGCACTACGAGATGGAAGTCACCGCCAACGGATATGAATGGCTGGTACACTCCACCACCCTTTTCCCGGTCGGAAAGGAAGTCGGCATTCAGGTGGATCCCTTTAACATCCAGATCATGAACAAACCGGAATCTGAGGACGAGGAGGCTGTTGCAATTGACATCTAATAAGAAATGGCTGGCTGCACCCTATATTTTCTGGTCGGGGCTTTTTATCATCGTGCCGCTCGGCATGATCCTGTACTACGGTCTGACGGATAAGACGGGGGCTTTCACCCTTGACAATATCATCGCGATTACCACGGCGGGACACGCAAAGGCGCTGCGCCTTTCCCTCCTGCTCTCCCTGATCAGCACGGTCATCTGCTTTCTGCTCGCCTATCCGCTGGCTATGATCCTTTCGCAGATACGGGTGAAGCGTCATAACTTTGTCATCCTGATCTTTATCCTGCCCATGTGGATGAATTTCCTGCTGCGCACGCTGGCGTGGCAGACTCTGCTGGAAAAAAACGGCGTCATCAACCATGTGCTCTCTTTTTTACATCTGCCGGCAGTAAAGATCATCAACACACCCGCAGCGATCGTCCTCGGCATGGTGTATAATTTTCTGCCCTTTATGATCCTGCCCCTGTATAACGCGCTGGTCAAGATCGACGTCAATGTGATCAACGCTGCCAGGGATCTGGGAGCCGACTATTTTTATACGTTTTTCCGTATCGTTCTGCCATTGTCCATTCCCGGTATCATCAGCGGTATTACGATGGTGTTCATCCCTGCACTCACGACTTTCGTGATCAGCTCGCTGCTCGGCGGCGGGAAACTTTTGTTGATCGGGGATGTGATCGATCTGGAGTTCACCCACACATCCAACTGGCATCTGGGCAGCGGTCTGTCCATCGTGCTGATGATCTTTATTCTGGTCAATATGGTGTTGTCCGCCATCTTTGACAAAGAGGGGGAGGGGTCCATGCTATGAAAAATGCGGCGAAAAAAATATACATTGCCCTGATCGTGCTCTTTTTGTATGCGCCCATCGCCACCCTGATGGCGCTGTCCTTTAACGCGAGCAGGACGCGGGCGAAATGGGGCGGTTTCAGCCTGAAATGGTATGCTGCCCTGTTCCAAAACGAGGAGATTCTGCGGGCGCTCGGCACGACCCTGCTCATCGCCCTGCTGTCCTCCTTTATTGCCACCGTCATCGGAACGGTCGCCTGTATCGCCATGACGGGCATGAAACGCCGCACCAAATCGCTCCTCATGGGCGTTACCAATATCCCCATGCTAAACGCCGACATCGTCACAGGCATTTCCCTGATGCTGCTCTTTATCAGTCTGGGGATCCGCTTCGGTTTCGGCACCATACTGCTGTCGCACATTACCTTTAACATCCCCTATGTGATCTTAAGCGTGATGCCGCGCATGAAGCAGTTGAATCCCAGCACCTTTGAGGCTGCGCTCGATCTCGGCGCTTCCCACCTGAAAGCTTTTTTCAAAGTGGTGCTGCCGGATCTTTTCCCCGGCATCCTCTCCGGTTTTTTGATGGCGTTCACCATGTCCTTGGATGATTTTATCATCACCCATTTCACCAAAGGCGTGGGCGTGGATACCCTTTCCACCAAAATCTATACGGAGATCAAAAAGGGCATCAAACCGGAAATGTACGCGCTCTCGACGCTCATTTTTGTGACCGTCTTACTGCTGCTTATTTTGATCAATCTGCCGCCTGCTGACAAGAAATCGCCATCTTCCGGAAAACACTAAAAAATCGTCGCTGTTGTAATAGAAAATAAAGGGAACTGACATGAAACGCAAAATTTCTGCTAAGATAAAAAGAAAAATCATCCTGCTTGCACTCGCCGCAGGCGCTGTTTCGACCGGATGCGGCGCTTCCGACAAAGGCGTAAACGGACAGGTCATCGTCTATAACTGGGGCGAATACATCGACCCGGAGACCATCCGCATGTTTGAGGAAGAGACCGGCATTGAAGTCATTTACGATGAGTTTGAGACCAACGAGAGCATGTACCCGAAAGTGGAGTCCGGCGCGGTGGCATACGATATCGCCTGCCCCTCGGACTATATGATCAGCCGTATGATCCAGAACGGGATGCTGTCAGAGCTTGACTTTGACCGGATGCCGAACGCCCGAGACAATATCGGCGCGCAGTATTATGAGCAGTCCCGCGGCTTCGATCCCGAAAATAAATATACCGTCCCCTACTGCTGGGGCACTGTCGGCATTCTCTATAATAAGACGATGGTGGATGAGCCCATCACCCGCTGGGCGCAGCTCTGGGACGAAAAATATGCCGACAACATTCTCATGCAGGACTCTGTGCGGGATTCTTTTATGGTGGCGGAAAAACTGAACGGCTTTTCCATGAATACTTTGGATGCCGCGGAACTGGAGATCGCCAAAGATGCGCTGATCCGGCAGAAGCCTCTCGTGCAGGCGTATGTAGTGGATCAGGTGCGGGATAAGATGATCGGCGGGGAAGCCGCCGTCGGCGTAATCTATTCCGGCGAGGCGATCTATACCCAGCGCGAAAATCCCGATCTCGTCTATGTGATTCCCGAAGAAGGCACCAACGTCTGGATCGATTCCTGGGTGATTCTGAAAAATGCGCCCAATAAAGAAAACGCGGAAAAATTCATCGACTTTATGTGCCGCGCCGATATCGCTCTGCTGAATTTTGACTACATAACGTATTCTACCCCTAACGAAGCGGCGCGGGAACTGATCGAGGATGAGGAGATCCGAAACTCCGAAATCGCTTTCCCCGATCTGTCAAAGTATGATGATCTGGAGACTTATGTGTATCTCGGGGAGGAGGGGGATGCGGTTTATAATGAGCTGTGGAAAGAGGTGAAGTCGTACTGAATTACCAGCATTTACTGCATGCTTCAAAACCTCCGCCGATTGCTTCCTCTAAAGTGACCTGCCGCGCCCTGTCCGGATTCATTCTGCCGCAATTATTTATGCTGTGATATTTTTCTCCGGTCGCGGAAAGCCATACCAGACTGCCCGCAGGGGCTGCAGCGTTCTCCGCAGGAGCCGGCGGCGCTTCAACAACAGCCTCTTCTTCGGCTGCAGATATAGGCTCTTGCACGGAAGCATTGGCAGCACTTGCGCCCGAAGAAGCTGTTGTTTCGGATTGCGCCGTTAACAGTCTTTGCTCCTCTACGGCACGAGCCGCCTTTTCCTCCATAGCTTTTTGCTCTTCTGCGGCTTTCTGCTCTTGTGCCTTTCGTGCTGCTTCTTCCGCCGCTTTTTGTTCTTCTGCCTGACGAGCGGCTTCCTCTGCCTCTTTCTGCTCCTCCGCCTGACGAGCGGCTTCCTCTGCCGCTTTCTGCTCCTCCGCCTCAAGCGCCGCTTTTTCTTCAGCAGCTTTTTTCTCCTCGGCTTCTAAAGCAAGACGTTCTTCTTCCGCTTTCTTTTCCGCCTCTTCAACGGCAATATCCACGGCTGCTTCTGCGCTGCTATCATTTTCTACAGAATCGGTTGAATCGGACAATTCAGTGGATACGACAGAAGCTTGTCCCGCGTCGGTATCCTTATTCGGAGACAGCGCGCCAATCAGAAAAAGCCCCGCAACAACACCGATTATAATACCTTTTTTATTACCGCTTTTCGCTTTTTTCTCTTTTGCATGACTGCAAATCCCCCTTTTCTTCGAAATGCTCATAAATCTATGATAATACAGCATATCGGAATGTCAATATAAAAATCAAATATCCGCAAGTGCTATTTTATTCACCTATATATTCATAATATACAACCATAGCGAGCATGTTGCACTTATTCTAACTTGAAGTCCTCAGCAGGGAAATATCGTCCAACTGTATTAGTTTCTACATTTTCTTTACTGTTTGTGATATGCCCTGTCGCCCCAAAATCGACTGTTATCGTTTCCCACAATTCGTCATAGTCTTTCAAATCAAGAATAGCATCTGTGATTGATGATGTTCTCGACTCTGCCAAATCTTCTAATGTAAGGGGAGATGGATCTGCCTTGCTGAAATCAACATACACACATAAATCCCCATTTTCCAATGTCACATCTGTAATTGCTTCCGCTTTACTGCTGATTGCTCCTTGAATTACGTCCTTTACATCTGCAATGAAGTTATCGGCAGTCACTTCCTTTGCAGGAGCAGTTTCTTGTGCATTGATTATTTCTCCGCTGTCAATATCAATGAAATATTCGTCCAACACCATACCACTAAAGAGTAAATTTGCATCGAGTTCTTCTTTGTCAACATACTCATATACCGTTACAACAAGGAGATTGTCCACAACTAATAACTTTGTTGTTGTATTATAGTTAAAATTGACGATTGCATGTATTTCATCATCACTCTTAAAATACTGTTTGTAATAATCAAGAGCATAATCCTCCGGCTCAACATTTTCTGCAATCAAGGATTTTCTCCATTTACCCGTCACATCATTACGAACCTCACTGACGGTAAATCGGATTCCATCCAATGCAGAATTACTTTCTTCCTGCTGATCATCCACGGTCTCATTCGCATCATCATCTTTTTTTTCTGCCTCTAAAGGCTCATCTTCCATATCTCTATTTTCTAACTTTGATTCCTCTGGCTGTGCTTCCACATTCGATACCGATTTTTCTTCCTCATCTTTACCGCCCACCATACCAATGAGCAGAAAAACTACGATTACCCAGAACCACCATTTCTTATAAAATGGTTTTTTTACTTTGTCTTCAGTTTTCACTTTTTTCATTTGCCTTTCCTTCTTTCTTTTCATGCTTTCTTATATCTAAATAATATCAATATGTAACACAAAAGTAAAGTATAATATCAACTTATTTATGTGTCATAGTTTGCAAATATCATTCCACACTATAATATAAACAAAAGAATGGAGGAATCTTGTATTATGGAAAAATTTATCATAACCCCTAAAGAAGATAAAACCATCACTATGACCATCCGTATCGACAGAGCCTTACAGGAAGCTTATAATGCCCTTTCCGCTAAAACCAATCGTTCCCGAAATGAACTGATCAGCATGGCATTACAATACGCACTTGATAATATGGAACTAAAGAATAAAGAGGAAGAATCAAAATAAAATGACTCTGCTCATACAATAGTATAAGCAAAGCCATCTTCTCTTTGGTCTGCTCCCAGCAGACAAAATCAAGTTACATCACTGGCAGCCCCAGCAGCGCCGTTTTCACATAATCTTCTATCTTGATGCCACACTCAAAGATCAGCATGGCAAAAACGATCCGCAGCACGATCCGAAGCATCCGGGGAAAGCTTCGAAAACCGGGAAGCTTTCTGTCCCAACTCCCCGCATTCACGGCAATCAGCACCGCCATCCACATATAGAGAAATACCGCAAGCATTTCCAGCAGAAAACTCTCCATCGACTGCGCACAAGGTTCCACCATGACATAGGTGCCCAGAACCATCATCCCGTATCCGATGCTTGCCACGATATTTTTCCAGAGGACACCCGTGCGGAATCCCGGCAGCCACGCCACCTGACAGCCCTTGTAAACGGTTTTCTCCTTTTCTTCCCCCATAGATACCCGAATACTAAGCTGCTCCTGTAACTGCCCGATCGTCTGAAACCGTTTTTCCGGATCGATTTCCAGACACCGCCGAATCGCCGTCCCCAGAACCGTTTCTTTTGAATATCTTAACTCTGTCGGCAGTTTCCCCGTCAACATCACATTCATCAAAACGCCCAGCGCATAGATATCCGTCCTTTCGTCCGTCTGACGAAAACCAAACTGCTCCGGCGCCGCATAACCCATTGTCCCCAGAATCGCTGTATCCTGCCCTTTTTCACTCTTTACCTCTCTTGCGATCCCTAAGTCGATCAGTTTCACGACGCCATCCTCAGACAGCATGATATTATTCGGATTGATATCTCTATGTACCATGCCCATATTGTGAATCAGCTCCAACGCCTCACACAGACCGGTCATAACGGAAAGCACTTCTTTTTCCGCAAAAAGCCCTCTCTCCTCTATCGCGTTTTGAAGCGTAGAACCGCTGATATACGCTTCTATGATAATGCCCCTGTTTTTGTCCGCCGCTGTTTCATATACATTTGCCAGATATCGGTTCCTGATGCCGCATAAGCGTTCACACAAGAGCGCCGTCTCGGATGACACATACTTTTTTACCACGATCCTGCCGCTGCTCTTATCTCTTGCCAAAAATACCTGTCCATCCGGTTTTTCGCTGAGATTGGTAAGCGTCTCATATTGTTCTTCCAGATATTGAAATTTCAAACTGTCTCTTTCCGGCATTGACTTTTCTCCCAAACGATTCTAAGATAACATGGAAGCAAAAAGCACAGCGAAAGGAACTCCCATGAAAAAAACGACCGGTGAATTATTAGATCTCTTACAAAAGGAGCGCAATCTGAAACACTACATGACCGCCGCCTCCGATGATTTTATCAGGCAGGTCCCTCTCTCCGACCGACTCAATGCACTCCTCACAGAAAGGGGTCTGAAAAAAAGCGACATTATACACGGCGCGGGATTGGATCGAAGCTATGCCTATCAGATCTTTGACGGGCAGAAGACCCCGAATCGGGACAAAGTTCTGGCGCTGTGTCTTTCCATGAAAGTGGGATGCGAAGAAACGCAGCAGCTCCTAAAACAGACCGGCTATCCCCTCCTGTATGCCAGATTCAAACAGGACAGCATCATCCTGTTCGGCTTACAGCATGCCTTATCGCCTATGGAAGTAAACGACCTTCTCTATGAAATGAAAGAACCTCTTCTCAAACTGACCGAGCATTGATTATAACCCCTGAAACGCCTCATCAAACGCATACGCCTCATCTTTCCCCGCCATAATAAAGAAGATCACATTCCCCCGGCTCTCGATGAGCGTCGTCTCCGCGCTGACGCAGACCCACTTATTCGGATCCGCCGCCTCCCGCAGCGTTTCCTTTGCCGTCTCCACATCCGCCTCGTCCACCCGCAGCAGCACGCACTGAAACGCGGTAGACGACATCATAGGCATGAATACCACGCCCTCCGTGTATGTGATCGCATCGGTGCCAAGCACATAGCTCTCCAGATCATCCGTGATCTCCGCCGTCTCATAGTAGGCAAGGCTTTCCCGAAAATCTGCCTCCAGATCCGCGTTTTCCGCAACAGACGCCATGATATCCTGCAAAGACCCCTCTAACGCATCGGACGCCTCCTCTCGCTTCCCGCAGGCTGCGGCGCACACCGATAAAACAGCGAGTAAAAATACGATAACGATTCGATCGATCCTGCTTTTCATCCTCTTTCCGACTCCCTCTTCCACAACATCTCATTCTCGCACGCTGTTGTCAGTATCCCCGTCAGCTTCCTTTCTTATCCGACAAAAGCGGTTTGATGGTCTTATAGATCTTGCTGGACTTCTTGTTATCGGCGCTTGGATATTTCTTCATCAAAGCGTTCATGATGCCCTGCTTCGTCTTGTACTGCTGGATGATCTTTAAGACGACGTCCACGGTCACATCCTCTTCCTCTTCGATCAGCGCCGAGAGCTTATCGCGAAGTTCCTGCGTCTCATGGTCGTGGCTTTTGCCCGTGATATCCGCGATCAGCGTCACCGACTCCCCTCTGCTCTTCCAATAACCGCCAAGGATCTCAAAGCCTTTATCCTTGCTGACGATATAATACTGTTCTGCCGTCCTGCCTGCGATCAGGAAACCAAGCTGCGTGGCAAGCTGAAAATCAAGGGCATTCTTGCTCCCCACTTCCACCTTACAAAACATGATGGACGCTTTGGATTCCATGATCTTTCTATGCTGGTCAAACGTAATGCTGTCCGCATTCTTGGAATAAAAGATGCAGACGGTATCTTCCTCACCAAGCAGATGGATCCCGTCCAGACCGTCTCTTTTTACATTCTCAAAATCTACCAAATAATAACTCATAATTTCTCCTTAAAAAATCCGATAATCTCCTGCCAGATCTCCTCCTGGAAGAAAGCCTGATCCGCATGATCCGCACCCTCTAAAACAAGGAGCCTGACGTCCGCTCCCGCCGCTTCCAGCTTATCGTGCAGAGCTTCTCCCTGTGCAAACGGTACGGTATGGTCATCATTCCCGTGAATGATCAAAAAAGGCGGCGCCTCCTTTGTCGCAAGACTCACCGGACTGATTGCAAACGCATCCTCTCGATGCAGCATCACATTCTTCCCGAGAAGCAGGGATTCCATCGATCCTCCCGCCTCCACCGGGGAAGAATAAGGAAAGCCTGTCAGATCCGTGACAGGATACCAGGGACACGCCGCCTGCACCTTGCTGGAAAACTCCGTAAAGGCGCCCACATCATAAGAGGGATCGTCCGCCAGCGCCGCCATAGCCGCCAGATAACCGCCCGCCGATTCTCCCATCGTGCCAAAATGTTCGGTATCGATGTTGTAACGTTCACTCTGTGCCCGCAAATAGCGGATCCCCGCTTTCACATCCTGCAATTGGATGGGAAAGCAGCCCTCGTTGCTGGTGCGGTACTCCACGCTCGCCACCACGAAGCCGCTTCTGGCAAGTTGTGCCAGATACGGCGTATGCGCGCTGCGGTCCATCCGGATCCATGCCCCGCCGCAGATCCACACGACGCAGGGGTATTTTCTCGTCTTATCCTCCGGATAAAGGATATCCATTTTCAGATCTCTTCTGGTGTGATCGTACCAGGCGTCCACCTGTGCAAAGCTGATTCCCGACACAAAGCTGTACTGTGGAGCCGTCGATGTGATCTTTCTCGTTTCCCTCATTGCGCTTCCCTTCTTTCTGTTTTATTTTTCGTTCTATTTTATTCGCTTTTATGTATTACTGTGTACTTTATCCTGCGGCATCCAGTGCATCATCAGCCGTTCCAGTTTCGTCTGATCGATGGGCTTTGCCAGGAAATC